>JAITKT010000495.1 GCA_031278225.1 Deltaproteobacteria bacterium | reverse complement strand
AAGTCCCTTCTCTGGAGGTCCAGCTGGATGGAGGCGTGCCTGACCACGGGGTAGGCCCCGGGGTATTCGTACCATTCCACCCTGGCGCTGGAAAAATCCAGTCTCGAACCGTCGGACAGGGTCAGGGTGGCGGTCTTGAATCTGGGGTGCGTTTTCAGGTCGGACCCCGGAAACCTCGCCCGCACCTCCCCCAAAAAACCGGAGAGCTCGCCCGTCACGGTGAGGTCCAGGTCCTTTATGGGTTTCAACATTATGAGATCCCGGACGGTTCCCCCCACGAGGTACAGACTCACCCCGAAGTCGAAGGCGATTTCACCCAGGGTGACGAGAAGGGCGTTCGTCTCCTTCGGAAGTCTTTCCCTCATGAGAGAGGACAAATTCCTGTCGAAGGGGGTCTTGACCGAGGCCCTTCCGTCCTCCCCCCCGGCCTCGGCGGCGAGCACGTGAAGGAGGTCCGACCTGGTTATGACCCCCACGGCCCTGGAATCCCCGTCGACCACCGGAAGAATCCTCTGCCTGTGGTCGACTATGTACTTTTTCACCTCGTGAAATGACGCCTCGACGGTGACGATCGCGAAGTCCGTGGTCATGAAATCCTTGACGGGGTAACTGGTGAGCCCGTGGTAGATGGCCTTGTGGACGCTTTCCTCGGATATCGTGCCCGAGACCCTGCCCGAGGAGTCCTCGGCCAGGATCACGTGGAGGCCGTATCTGGCCATCATGTCCATGGCCTCGGACAGGGGTCTGTCCTCGGAGAGGCATATGGGGGGACGGGTCATGATGCTTCCCGCCCTGAAGAGGTTCCCCACGCTGTCCTTGACGGCTTCCTCCAGGCGTTCCCTGACGTCCTCCAGGGAGGCGTCTTTCATGGCCGCGGCCGCCGCCCCCTGATGGCCCCCGCCGTCGAGGGACTTGGCCACTTCCCCGACGTTCAGGCCGCCCCGTTTGGAACGGGCCACGAGCTGGACCAGGTTCTCCATCTGGACCAGCAGAAACAGGGTGTCCAAGTCCAGGATCTCCATGAGCCGCGGGGCCAGGGTGGAAAGGTCCTCCACCTGACTCTCCCTCCTTGCCGTGGCCACGGCCATGGTCTTTCCCCTGACCTCCCTTATCTCCGCGGTGGTGATGAGCTCGTTCATGAGGGAGAGATGCTCGGCGCTCAGTTCCTGGGAAGTCAGGGAAGACACGACCTCCAGGTCCGCCCCCTTCCCCAGAAAAAAAGAACCGGCCTCCATGTCCCTCGGGGTGGTGGAACCGAAGGTGAAGGAACCCGTGTCCTCGTAAAGACCCAGGGCCAACATCGTGGCCTCGTCCGAAGAGAGGGGGATGCCCTCCTTCCTGATGAACTCGGAGAGAATCGTGACGTTCGCCCCCACCATGTCCACCCCGACCCGGGTTCCCGGGATGTCGTCCTCCGAGTCCGGGTGATGGTCGTAGATGTGCACCTCGAGCCCGGGGTTGTTCAGGATGGGCGACGCCACCCCTATCCTTCCCCTTTGTCTCGTGTCCACCACCACGAGCCTCCGGACGGCCTTGAAATCCAAGTCCTTGCTCCTCACGACGTTCAGCCCGGAAAAGAGTTTTTTCACGAAAGGGTTGGAAAATCTCTTGCCCTGACCGCCCGGAAACAAGATGCCCGCCTCGGGGTAGAGTTTCTGGGCCCCCACCATGGACGCGATGGCGTCGAAGTCGGGATTCACGTGACAGGTGATGACCGTCTCGGGTTTGGTGTTGACTCTGTTGGCTGCCATGGTTCGCGTCCGAAAAACAAACGAAAAAAAACGGGAAAAATCAAAAAACCGTCGGAAAGACGCCCGAAGGTCCCGAAAGAGGTCAAAACTTTTCGCGCCCGGTTTCCGGTGGGCTTCGCGGACGGTGGCCCGGGGTGTCCCGAAACGCCCGCGCCCGGGCACTTTCGCGGGTTTCCGACTTTCGGTCAAGTATCGAGCGAGTCTCGAGCGAGTCTCGAGCGAGTCTCGATCAAGTCCCCCGGTGGTCGTTTTTGCCCGAACGGGGATGAAATTCGTCGTGGACCTTCTTCAGGCGGGAACCGCCGGTCTTGAGGTAGATTTCGGTGGTTCCCAGTTTGGAGTGGCCGAGCATGATCTGGACCGACCTCAGATCGGCTCCCCCCTCCACCAGATGGGTGGCGAAAGAGTGCCTCAGGACGTGGGGGGAAACGTTCGCGAGTCCCAGGCGGTCCGCCTCCGTCTTCACCAGTTTCCAGAAATACTGGCGGCTCAGTCTCCCTCCCTTGTTGTTCAGGAACAGCCAATTGACCGTTTTTTTGGGGTTCGCGAGTTTGGGCCTGTCCTCGCGGAGGTATTTCCCCAAATACCAAACGCTCGTCTCCCCGATGGGAACCAGTCTGTCCTTGGAGCCTTTTCCCGTCACCCTCAGGTAGCTCTCCGCGAAGGAAACCCTCGACAGGGTGAGGTCCAAAAGTTCCGAGACCCTCAAGCCCCCGGCGTACATGAGCTCGAACATGGCCCTGTTTCTGAGACCCCCGACCCTGTCCAAATCCGGGGACTCCACCAGTCTCGCGACGTCCTCCCGGGAAAGGGCCTTGGGAAGGGTCTTGCTCATCCCCGGCCCGTCAATCCCCTCGGCCGGGGAGCCCTCCGGGAGCAGTCCCTCGTCCTCCAGAAAGAGGAAAAACCTCTTCACGGCGGAGAGTTTTCTGGCCCTGCTCCGAGGGCACAGGGCGCCCGAGTCGGAGAGGCTCATCAAAAAACTCTGGATGTCTCCCCTTCCCACCTTCCGGGGCTCGACCTTGCCCGTCCCCGAGAGATGCCGGATGAAGTCGGAGACGTCTTTCCCGTAAGCCTCCAGGGTGTTCGGGGACAAAGCCCTCTCCACCCTCAGGTGACTCAAAAAGAGTTCCGCCAGGGGGTCCCAGGCGTCCCAAACCGGGGATTGCCCCGGCTCGGGCCCGTCGGAGCCGTCCCGTCGCTTTCCCGGGCTTTTCCGCGGGGCGGGTTTTTCGGGTTTGGGTTTCGCGGGCGTTCCGGCCCGGTCGCCGGCGGGCCCAGCAGCCGCGACTTCGGCGGTCTTTTTTTTGTCTTCGGTTCCGTCCAATGCTTGCCTCCGTGACGACTCCGGCCGATTTTCCGCGGCGAAAGGCCCCGCCGGGGATTCGCGGTCCCCCGCCGCGGGTTTGGCGAAACGTCGCCGTTCGACCCGTCGACGCGAAAATCAAACTTGGCGGATTTTTTTCGGATTCCGCGCGCTCCCGCGAACCGGCGCGCGATGTCTTCGCCGGTTTTTTTCGCGGGCGCGGGGGAAACCCCGTGAAATTCGGTCCGGCTTCGCGGCCTTCGCGGCCCCGAGCCGAACCGTCGGGGTTCGCGACGCGAAAAAATTCGCCGGGCGCCGGCAAAGCGCGCAAAACCGCGGAAATCGGCGTTTTGGGATCCGTGTCGTCAACATGACGATACATCATTCGACGGTTTCGTGTCAAGCGCGAAACCCCGCGATTCCGCGTCTTTCGCGAAAAACCCCGAAAAGCTTCTTTTCGGAAACGAAATTCCGAAGCGCTCTTCATCGGGGCCGGAAGTCCGCCGAATCGCGGGAATCGCCATATTGGCGCGCTTTTATCCAAAAAAATTTAAAACGTTTGACATGTCTCTAACTTTTTCGAGTCCGAAACGCGCGCACTTTTTAAAATAAGCCGCTTTGAACTTCGGGGATGGCGCTCCCGGGGAAATGTCAAAAAAAAATCCCGACCGCGGCGTCGGGTTTTAGCGGCCGAAACGGGGCCCGATTCCCTCGTCGGGAAGACCGCCGGAACGCTTGTTCCGTTCGGGATTCGGGGCTTGAATGATTGAGGAGCGCGGGAAAAAAAACGACTCGCTGCGGCACTAGGAAAAAATAATTTTTCAGAAGTCCGAACGTCAGGGAATCGCGATTCCGGCGCGGATTTATGATTTTTCCGGGTTAATCCGCGACGCGCGGCTTTTTCGCGCGAGCATCAAAAGAAAACGGGCAAGCAATGCCCACGTCACCATCATGGCGGCGTGGTCCGCGACGAACAACGCGAACGGCCGCTCAAAATCGTAAAACGCGAATCGCGTCTTCAAGGTCATGTACGACCAGAGATTGAGTTTGACAAAGGCGCGCGCCCCGACGACGACGATTCCCGCGGCGAGAAGGCGGGTCACCCAAACGACGACGGGGCGGGACATCTTTCCTTCCCCGCTTTTCGCCGCGAGGCCGAAAATCGAACCGCAACGCAATCCCAAATGCGTCGACATGAAAACGAAACCCCAGTGGGTCGCGAAAAGATGGGTTTCTCTGGCGAACGCGGTGAAACGCGACTCGAACGAGAATCCGAACGTTTCCCGGGAAAGCGTGATTCCGCTCGCGAGGACGGCAAACGCCGAGGCGAGCGCGAGGAGAATCGCCGCGGTTTGAAAGACACGCGCGGGCGAGTAACGTCCCCGAAACAACGTCTTGTACCACTTGCGGTTCAAGACGTTGTGAACCGAAAAGAGCGCGAGCATCGCGACCCCGTTCCACTCGTGAAACGTCCGTTCGATTGACTGCCATGACATGGCCAGAAGCAATCCGACGACCATCAGCGCGTCGACGGTGATTTTGAACGACGCAATCCGTTTTTCGCGCGCGCTTTTCAACTTCCCCCCCGCGCCCGCGTCACGCGATTGTTCCGTATTCCTCGTCGGTCACGGGTTCAATCCATTCGGTGGACGAACCGGCGGCGGGCACTTCAATCGTCACGTGGGAAAACCAACCGTCCTTGGCCGCTCCGTGCCAATGCTCGATTTCGGGCTTGACGTTCACGACGGAGCCGGGACGCAATTCGACCGCCTTTTTCCCGCGCTCCCGATAGAAACCCCTCCCGTGGGTGGCGAACAGGATCTGCCCGCCCTCATGGTGGACATGCCACCAGTTTCGGCATCCGGGCTCGAACGTGACGTGCGCCGCCGCGACTCCCTCCGTCGAAAGCATTTTGAGGTAGCTTCGGCCCGTGAAACACGAGGCGTAAGCGTCGTTGGGATCGCCCCTCGGAAACGCGCTTCCCGGAGGCGTTTCCCCCGCGACCGTTTCCCCGGCCCATGTTTCCTTCGCGACCCGGAAGGCCGCCCAAGCCTTGGGCCAGCCGACGTAAAACGCGAGATGAGTGAGCGTCGCGGAAATCTCGGCCCCGGTCATTCCGTTTTCCTTCGCTTTTTCGAGATGGAAAGCGAACGAAGAATCGAAGGTCCCCGTCGCCGCGAGAGCGGCCACGGTCAGCATGCTTCGCTCTTTGGGCCCGAGCGCGCCGTTTTCCCACACTTCCCCGAAAAGAACGTCGTCGTTGTACCGGGCGAACTCCGGCGCGAAGTCCCCGAGCGCGTCCCGGCCCGCCGTCCATTTTGACTTTGTCATTCCCTCTTCCTTGTCTCTTTCTTTGCCGTCGCGTCGGCCGCGACCCCGCCCCGTCCGATTGGCGATTTTTTCTTGACCCGGCGGGAACGCCGCGAGGACGCGACATGATTTCGGGGTTCCGACCGCGGTTTTCGTCAAGAAACCGTCGACAATGGGGCCGGGGCTTTTTCGATACCCTTTGAAGCCCCGGCGACGATTGCCGTTTTCCCTTTCACGGTCAAGACCGTTTTGGCTTCGCTCCGCGAATCAGTTCGTTCTTATTCCGTTTTTTTTCAGCCATTCGACGATGTCCGAGCCGAGACCCGAGCCGCCGGAATAACCGACCGACAACGGCTCGCCCATGACGGCGTTCGGGGCGAGTTTCGAGATGGCCGTGAGACTCTGTCCGAAACGGCCTCCGCCGTGACTGCAAAACGGGACAATCCTCTTCCCGGAAAAGTCGTGACTTTCCAGAAACGTCGCGACCGGCATGGGAATCGAGCCCCACCAGTTCGGATACCCGAGGAGCACCACATCGTAGCCTTCCATCCCGTCGACCTTTCCCGCCAATTCGGGACGGGCCTGTCGTCTCTGGTCGCGCTGGGCTTCGTCGAGAACGGTGTTGTAATCGGTCGAATACGCTTTCGCCGGCTTGATTTCGAACGAGTCGGCTCCCGTCCGTCTCCGGATTTCCGCGGCGATGCCTCTCGTGTTGCCGCCCCAGGAAAAGTACGCGATCAAGACCCCGCCGCCGCCCCCGGCGCTTGCCCCGCGAAGACCGGACCCCCCCGCGCTCCCCGAACCGGGAGCCGCGTTGCGGGCGATACGCGTTCCCGCGTTGATCGCGGACATGCCGGCGGCCATGGTCGCCCGATAGGCGGAGCGCAGATGTTTGGCGAAATCGTTCCATCCGCCGCCCCTGTACACCCGCGTGCTTCCGGAATCCGGTCCGGCGGGGTCGGTCAGAGGTCCCGGGGCGTATTCGCCGTGATAATCCCACACCCATTCGCCAACGTTCCCGTGCGCGTCGAACAGGCCGAATTCATTCGGGGAAAAGGAACCGACCTCCACCGTGCTCTGACGGTACTCGCCCGGCTTGACCTCGAGATTCTCCCTTGAAAAATAATTCTCCTCTATCCCGTAAGGATAGTGTCCGTAGTAGTTGGCTTCCTTCGGGTCGATGAATTTTCCGGTGTTGAACGGCGTGAGCGTGCCCGCGCGACAGGCGTACTCCCATTCCGCTTCCGTGAGCAGACGGTAACCGTCGGCGGCCCGATTCCAGGTGACCGCGGTTCCGTCCGCGACGTACGCCGGGGTCAGACCCTCCAGTTCGCTTCGCGCGTTGCAATAGGCAATCGCGTCGAGCCAGCTGATGTTCTCGACCGGCCTCTTGTCCCCCGGGAACCGGCTCGGATTGTTTCCCATGACGGTTTTGTAAGCCGATTGAGTCAATTCCAGCCCGTCGACGTAAAAATCGGAGACCGTCACTTCGCGTTGTTTTTCGTCCGCTCCCCTCCACGCTTCGGATTCCGGGCTTCCCATCATGAACGTTCCTCCTTTCACCAATACGAAACCGTCCGGCACTTTCATGTCCCTTGCCTCCCCCGCGGCGTCGTCGGTCGCGGCCGGGTCCGAATCGGCCCGATTGTCGGTCGCGCCGCGGGCGATCAAAGCCGACAGCGCGAACACCGTGATTAACGAAGCGATGACGTGTTTTATTTTCATTTCCCCCCCGGTTCGATTTCGGTTCGTTTCCATTCTTTCACCGCGCCGGAACGTCCGACGCGGCCTCGGGTCCGTCTCCCCCTCCGCCCCGCCGGGACGGCCGGCCGCGCGCGTCGAACAAAAAAAACGGACGCTTCCCGACGGAACGTCCGTAAGATACGCTTTTTTTTCGAACGCGTAAAATACTCATGACGTATCGCGGTCAATGCTTGAAACGTATTTCTCGGCGAAGCGCAAAAACTCCGCCGTCGCGGGCGAGAACACGCGGTTCTTCTTCCACGCGAGGACGGAACGGGCCGAGAGTTCGGGTTCGAGCGGCATGAAGCGCAAATCCCCGAAGAGATCGCAGCGCTTCAGGCACAGCGCGACTCCCATGTTCTTTCTTACCAAAACCGCCGCGTTGTTTATCAAATTGTACGTGGCCGCGACGCGCAGATTCTCGAAATTGGTCCCGAACCAAGCCGACAACGCCTTCCTGACGCCGGAGCGTCCGCTCATCAAAATGGGCAGGTTCGTCAAATCCCCTGCCCGGACTTCGGACAAGGCCGCCAATTCCGAGTCGTCGCGCGTCAAAACCCCCCACGTTTCCCGGCCCGGAACGCGCGCGAACTCGTACCTGTCGATGTCCACCGGTTCCAGGAGGAGCCCGACGTCGACAAGACCTTTTTCCATGCGTTCCTTCACCTGGTCGGCGTTGCCGCTGAAAACGTCGAGGCGGACGAGGGGATGCTCCCGTTTGAACGCCACGAGAACCTCCGCGAGCCAATCGAAGCTGAACATTTCCCCGCTTCCGACGGCAATCTCGCCCGCCAGACCGCCCTCGCCCCGAAAGAAATCCCGAGCCGTTTTGTCCGCCAGCGCGACAATCTCCTCGGCCCGTTGTTTCAAGAGCAGGCCGTCGTTCGTGAGGACTATTTTGTGGTTGCTCCTCGTGAAGAGCTTCACGCCGAGTTCTTCCTCGAGCCCCATTATCTGGCGCGAGAGCGTCGGTTGGGTGACGCGGAGGATTTGCGAGGCCTTGGTGATGTTTTCCTCGCGGGCCACGGTGAGATAATATTTCAAAACCCTGAGTTCCATGAGAGCGTCTCTTTCGGGCAATCCGGTCGGGGCGCGCGACGAACGAAACCGGGCGGGAACGTTTATTCCCTCCGGACGCGCGGGTTCGGGGGCGGAGTCAAAACCGCGACCCGCCCGGGGGAAGCGCGCCGGTTCCGGGAGTCCCCCCGACGAAACGGGACCGAAGCCCCGGTCGGTGACGCGCCTCCGCGCCGCGAGCCTAATCCCCGCGACGAATGTCCTCGAACCCGGATCTCCTTTTGAATTCGCGGTTGTTGACGGAGATTATCTTCACGGCCCTGGGGCAAACCTTGGCCGTTATGTTGGTGTCGACGAAGATTTCCCCGTCCAGTTGCAAAACCAAAGGCTTGTCGGATCTGATGGAGATCTCTTTGGTCCTGTGGTAGCTGAAATAGTCAGGGTACTTGCGGACGTTGCCGTAAACGTAGTCCAAACCCTTGGTGAGACAGGTGAAGACGCCGCAGTTCTTTAAAAATATCACGTCCAACAGACCGTCGTCGGGCATGGCGGCCACGGCCCCCAGCTTGTCCCCGCCGTAACAGGGCCCGTTCGCGATGTTTATCGAGGCGTAACCGCCGCTGTAATCCTTGCCGTCCATCGTGACCGTGTAGCTCTGGGTCAGAATTTCCTTGTTCATTGAACAAAAAGCGCCGATGTAATAGAAAATGTTGAAAAAAAACAACGAGACGGGCCGGGGCAAGGCTTCCAAAACGGGCTTGAAGCGCCTCTGCAGGTCGAAAGCCCTGTGGACGGCATAGGCCTCCATGCCGACCGAACAGGTGTTCATGGCGAAAAAGCTTCCGACGGATATGACGTCCGACCACACGGGTTTTCCGTTCATCTGGTTCCCCACGTCCCGGAACTCCTCGTTCAGGCAGTCGCCGAAAGCTCGCACGAAATCGTTGGTTTTCCCGTAGGGAATCGCCCCGAGCTCGACGTTGGGAAGACCTATGACGCCGTTCAGGCAGTCGAAAAGGATCCCGTCGCCCCCCACGGCGTAGACCTTCAACCGCTCGTCTTCCCTCAATTCTTCCGCGCGGCTCCTGATGTGGGCTATGGCGTCCCTGGGAAAGGCGGAGACGTGGATCTTGAACGCGTGTTCGTCCCCCGCGAAACGTTTTCGGACAATCCCGACGAAGTGCTCCATGTCGGCTTTGTGGGGAAAGGAAACGGGATTCAAAACAAACAAATGATTGATTTTGGCTCTCACGGTGACAACAAACCCATGGTTGGAACGCGGCGCCGCGGGCGCGGGGGCGTTCGCCGACGATCCCGCCCGGGGACGGACCCGCGTTTCGCGCGAAACGTTCCCGCGGCGGAAGTTAACGGACAAAATCGCGAAAGGACGAAACGGGGGACCCCGGGAAGGATGAGGAACGGGTCAAAGCGAAAAGCGGGAAAAAGCGAAAAGCGGGAAAAAGCGAAAACCGGGAAAAAGCGAAAAGCGGGAAAAAGCGAAAAGCGGAAAAAAACAAACCCGGAAAACGGAAGACGGAAAACTTTTTGGGAAAAAACCCTCACGCTTTTCTCTTCCGGATGTCCTCGAGAAAAGCCCTCGGCTTGAACTTCAGATCGTTCACGGAGATGATCCTGACGGCTTTCGGAACGATCTTCGCGGTGACGCCGGTGTCGATGATCGTTTCCCCGTCCAATTGCAAAATCAGGGGAAGCTCCGATTGTATGGTGACTTCCCTCGCTCTGTGGTAACCGAACAACTCGGGATACTTGTGAAATCTCCCGTAGAGGTAATCGAAACCTTTGCTCAAAAAATCGAAGACTCCGGTGCTTTTGAAAAGAACCACGTCCAAAAGGCCGTCGTCGGGCATGGCGGCCACGGCCCCGCATTTGTCCCCCCCGTAGCAGGGACCGTTCGCGATGTTTATGGACGCGTAATTGCCGCTGAAATCCGTCCCGTCGACGGACAAACGGTAGTATTGGTTTATGACGGATTTGTTGGCTATGGAGAATATTCCCCCGACGTAATAGAGGAAAGCGTAAAGCGGCCGGGAGACCGGGCGGGAGAAATTGTCCAGGAAGGGTTTGAAGCGTTTCTGGACGTTCACGGCTTTGTAGGCGGCGTAGGACTCCATTCCCACGGTGCAGGAGTTGAGGGCGTGATAACCGCCCACCGAAATCGCGTCGGATTCCAGGGATTTGCCCGAGAGCTGCAGCCCTATGTCCCTGAACTCGGCGTTCAGGCCTTCCCCGAAAGACCTCACGAAATCGTTGGTCTTTCCGTGGGGGATGACCCCGAGCTCGACGTTGGGAAGGCCCACTATGCCGTTCAGGCAATCGAAGAGTATTCCGTCGCCGCCCACGGCGTAGATTCTGACCCGGGTTTCCGGGTCCAGGTTCTCGACGTAATTTCTCGTGTAGGTGACGGCGTCCCTCGGGTAGGCGGAAACGCGGACGTCAAGCCGGTCTTCCCTCCCGACGAAATAAGAACGAACGAGTCTTATGAAAAAATCGAGGTCTTTGTCGGTGAAAAACGACACGGGATTTATCACGAACAGATTTTTTTTGACCTCGTTCCCCATGAAAAACACTCATCGGCGCCGCCGGGCCGAAAACATCCCGTTCCCGGGCATCCGCCGTTCGCCCCGCCGCCGCTTTCGCCGGCCTTGCCGTCACCCGCGCGAAAAACCCCCGCGCCCGCGGGACCATTATACGCCAAACGCCCCCGCGCCGGGGTAAAATAATCGTATGACGCTTAAACCTTGTTTCCGGGCCAGATGTCCTCCAGGACGGCCCTCCTTTTGAACTCGAAATCCTTGACCGCGATTATCTTCACGAAATTCGGGGTGATCCTCGCGGTGACGCTCGTGTCCGTGAAAACCTCCCCGTCCAGCTGCATGACCAGGGGAAGATCGGACCTGATGATTATTTCCTTGGCCCTGTGGTAGGAGAACAGGTCCGGGTACTTGTGGAACTTTCCGTAGAGGTAATCGAAACCCTTGCTCAGGAAGGTGAAGACCCCCGCGCTCTTGAAAAGGACTATGTCCAACAGGCCGTCGTTGGGCATGGCCGCGATTGCCCCGTGCTTGTCGCCTCCGTAGCAGGGGCCGTTCGCGATGTTTATGCAGGCGTAATTGCCGCTGTGTTCCGTCCCGTCGATGGAGAGCCTGTAGTGCTGGTTGAGGAGGGTCTTGTTGTTGGCCGAAACGATCCCGCCCACGTAAAAGAGGAGGCTGTACAGAAAAGAGGAGACGGCGCGGGGGCAACACTCGAGGACGGGCTTGAACTCCTTCTGAAGGTCGCCGGCCCTGTAAACGGCGTAGGACTCCATCCCCACGGTGCAGGTGTTCAGGGCGTAGGAGTTTCCCAGGGATATGACGTCCGAGTCGATGGACCTCCCGCTCAGCTGGTTGTCGAGGTCCCTGAAATGCTCGTTTATGCCTTCCCCGAATGCCCGCACGAAATCGTTGGACCTCCCGTAGGGCATGACCCCGAGCTCGGCGTTGGGAAGACCTATGATGCCGTTCAGGCAATCGAAGAGGATCCCGTCCCCTCCCACGGCGTAGACCCTGACCTTTCTGTCCGCCGGAACCCCGTCCATGTAGTTTCTGATGTGGGCGATGGCGTCCCTCGGGTAACCGGAGACGTGGACGCCCACCTCCGCTTTCATGCCTTCGAAACGCTCCCGCACGAGCCCGACGAAGTTGTCCATGTCGGCCTTTTTGAAAAAGGACACGGGATTCACTATGAAGAGATGATTCTTGACGGGTTCCATCACCAAAGACCAAAGGGCCCTCCCCGAAAATCGACCCGAAAAAGCTCCCGCCTCCCGACGGCGGAAATCGAAAGACCTAAAAAAAACCGGAAAAATCCCGGTTCTCGCGACAAAACCGTTTGATTTTCGGGGACCGGCCGGCAAACGCGGCCCCCCTCACTCCAAAAGGTTGTCGATGATGTCGATGGCCTGCTGATAATTGTACATGTTCACGTGATACATGATTCTCGAGATCTCCGACTCGAGGCCGTGGCTCGAGACGTTGTTGTTTTTGGCGCTGATGAGCCTGTCTATCTCCACGAACTCGTTTTTCAGGATGCTTCTCTTGAGGTCCCTCAGCATGGAGAGCTGGGTTTCGTCCAGGATCTTCCTTTTCCCGAGCGATATCGACCCCGCGGGCCCCCCCGCCGACCTGTTGAGTTTCACTAGGAGGTTTCTCAAATCGTTTTTGATGGAGGGGGTGAGTTTTTCCATTTCCCTCGTGGCGCCTATGGACGCGAGGTCCTCCATCCTTTCGACGTTTTGCCTTATTTCGTTGGCCCCGATCTTGGCGAGGGCCTCCTGAACGGCTTGGAGAACCGCGAAATAATCCCCGTTTTCGTCCGGGGTCGGAACCCTGTCGAAGACGTGCATGTTCTTGGAAATGGTCTCGATGGACTCCTGGAGGAAGCTCGGGTTCAGGCTCAAGGGTTCCCTGTACTGAACCACCTCGGAGGAGAAATCGTTGTCGAATTCCTCGATGTGCTTGGCCCGGCCTTTGACGATCCTCTCCCCGAACCTTATCTTCTTTTCCTCGGGAAGCCATTTTTCGAGGATTTCGTTGAGCCTCCGGAGGTCTATGGGTTTGGACAGGAAGTCGTTGAAGCCCGACTTCATGAACACCTCCCTCATGCCGTAAACCGTGTTCGCGGTGAGGGCTATGATGGGGATTTCCCTGGGGTAATCGCCGTCGAGGTTTCTTATGATGGCCGTGGCCTCGATGCCGTCCGTCTCGGGCATCATGTGGTCCATGAGGATTAAGTCAAAGCGGCGCTTTTGCACTATGTTTATGGCGTCCTTCGCGTTTTTCACGAGGGACAGCTGG
>JAITKT010000485.1 GCA_031278225.1 Deltaproteobacteria bacterium | reverse complement strand
ATCTGCGGAAGCCTCGGCGCGGACCCGGCCCTCACGAAAACCTTCGCGGAAATTGGCATCGACGAGCTTTCCGTGGAGCCCTCGGTGATTTTGAAGCTCAGGGCGCTCCTGTCGGAGATCTGAAAACCCCTCCCGGGCCGAAGGCCACCGGGGTTTCCCCAAAACGCTTTTCCCGCCCGGGCTTTTCACAAACTTGGCCTTTTCTCCCTTGTGTGTTTTTTTTTGTTCACCGCCGGGGACCGGGCGTCTCCGGCATTCGAGAAACGGATTGCGCTGATGAAAAAACTCATTCCCGAGGATTTGGTTTTCCTTGGTTTAAAAAGCCCCGACAAGGCCGGCGTGATAAACGAGCTCGCGGGTCGCCTTTCGGCCGCGGGGAAGATTCACGACCGGGCGGAGGCCGCGGCGGCCGTCATGGAGAGGGAGAACAAGCTCTCCACCGGCGTCAAGCTGGGGGTGGCCTTTCCCCACGGGGAGCTCCCCGGGAACGCCGGAAACTTCGACCCCGTCGTGGCCTGCGTGGGGGTTTCCGATAATCCGGTCGATTTCGATTCCCCCGACGGGGAGCCCTGCAGGATCTTCGTTCTTTCCCTTTGCGACCCCGCCCGCAAGGGGGACTATCTCAAGCTCATCTCCGAGATCAGCCTCCTTCTCCGGGACGAGGGCGTGAGAAAGGCAATTCTCAGGGCCAAGACGCCCGCGGACGTGAGCTCGGTTCTTTCGATCCCCTGAGAACGGGGCTTCCCCGGAAAAACCGGGAAACCCGAAAAATTCGATGACGCCTCGAAGAAAACCCTCCCCCGGCGGACGCCGGGGGAGGGTTTTCTTCGGGGGGAGAAATCCGGGGATTCGTCACAGGGGCTTGTTCGCGATCTCCACCTTGTTCAGGATGGCGAGGATTTCGCTTTCGTTCAAGCCGAAGGCCTTGAAGACCTCCTTTTGGAAGGGGCTCGCCGGCTTTATGAATTTCACGCCCCTGATGTCCACCTCCTCCAGGTCCTCCATCTTTTTTAAGATGAAACTCTCCTCGAGGTCCCTCAAAACCCAGGACCCGCGGAAGGAGCCGAAGAGATGGGCGGAAAAGAGAAGCGTCAGATGGGTCACGAAGTCTTCGGCCTCCCGGGCCCGGGGCGCGGCGACTTCGGCCCGGAACTCCCGAAATCTTTCCCTCGTTTTAACGAGCGCGTTTTCCAAAAAAAGCCTGCGTTCGATGAGGTCCCTCGCGCGCGGGAAATCACCGCGGACGTTCGCGGCGATGAAGCGGATTTCGAATTTCTCCGGCGCCGCCCCGATGGCCAGGGGGTACGCGGGGCCGGGGATTTCGGCCGCGAGATCCCCTCGCGTTTTTTTATCGGGGATCCTCTCCGCGTGGATGAAAAACTTTTCCCCGGTCTCCGTCCGCACGCGGCGGGAGAAGAGATGCTCGCCGGGGAGAAACTCTTTTTTCCGGGGGACCCGGGCGGAGGGATTTTCCCTGAAAAGGTCCTCCAGCGCCTTTTCCGCGAAGCGCGGGGCGGGGGAGAGTTCCGCCGCGAAGGGCCCTCCCTCGCGACGGGCGAGAAGGGAGCGCGGGGTCAGGTCCTTGGCGGACAAGCTCTCGACCGTCGCGACGATGGCGTCGTCCTGCGGGGAATCCTCCCCCCAGGGCGGGACGAAACCCCTTTCCCGGACGGCCGGGGGGTCCAAACCGGTCCGGAAGACCAGGGGGATCCCCGAGTTTTCCCCGACGAGAAGAACGTCCCGGGTCCCGGGCCTTTCCCCCGGAAAGACGTAGGCGAGATGGGAGTCGTCTTCGGAGATCTCCCTCCAGAGGGGACTCGCGAGGTAGTTTTCGATCCTCTTCGGGGTGACTTCCGCGAGAAGGGCGGCGATCTTTTCGAGGCTCAGGCCGGGGGCGGGCATGCGGTTTTCCTCCGACCAGTCGCGGCAGAGGCTCAGGGGTTTGTCCGCGGCGGTCAGAAAGACGCTCAGGGTGAAGAGGCCGTTCGCGTGTTCCGGAAAGTCCCGGGAGAGGGAGGGCAGGAGCTCGATGGATTCCGAAAATCCGTTGAAAAGATGGAAGAGGCCGCAGCTCCTGGTGGTGGCCTCCCTTATGTCCCGGACCGAAAAGAGGGGGGTCAGGGCCTTTCTCTTCGCGACACCCCGCCGGACCCCCTCGAAGCCGTCGGTCTCCCCGATCAGGTGGGGGTGTTGCCTCATGATCCGCCGCATTTCGTTTTCGGCGTTCTTCCTTAGGTCCTCGGGAATCTCGATGCTGTTCAACACCCTGGACCTCAAAAACTCCTTGGTGTAGATCTTCACGCCGTGCTCGGCGTTGACCTTTCCTATGCGAATCCTCCTGTTCCTCGGTTTCCCGTCGAGGTCCCGGTACGCTTCGCACAGATAGATGTACCTGTAAGGCGGGTTTCCCGCCTCCAAAACAAAAGCCATTGATTTTACCTCCTCTCGGGGCTCGAAAAGGCCCTCGAAAAGGCTTGGGGGAGCGCCGGTCCGCGAAGGCCTCGCGGGCGGGGACCGTTTTGGGAGTCCGGCCCCGGGATTTCCGGGGGCTCGCGCGGGGGAGGCGGCGTCCGGCGGAAGAATCCGGGTCGAAATCCGGGTGATTTTCGCGTAAAGATACCGTGATCCCCCAACGAGCCGTATAGACGGGGGATTTTCGGAGACGTATGGGAGGGCGGTTTGGTCGAAAAAGAGCCGGAAACTCTTTTTTAAGGGCGGGAAAAACTTGGACAATCAAAACACTCACGATTATAAAACGCGATTTTATTCCGCGCAAGCGTTTTTTTTCGAAAAAGCCAAAAATTTTCGGCTTCGGCGATTTTTTTCGATCCCGGTCCCCGTGAAAACGACCGCCGGAAGATATTTTTAACTACGAAAAGAGAAATTTATAACTACAAAAGCGGAAATTTCATCGAAGGGAAAGGTCCCGTCGGCTTCGAAACCCCGGACTTCCGCCGGAACCGCGAGGGGCGGGAGTCTTCGCGGCTCCGGGTTCCCGCGTTTTCGAAATCTTTCGGAACTTCCCCCCGGAGCCGCGTCCCGAGAGGCGCCGGGCTTTCGGGCGACTCCGGGTTCGTTTCGCTTTTCGGAGCCTTCCCCGCGGCCTCTTTCAATCGCCCCGAACAAACGTTTCCCTCGTGCGGGGGCGAACGCTCGCGGGAACGAGCGGCGGACGCGCGCGGTGGCGAAACGGTGGCGAGGCGGACGCGCGGTGGATAAGAGACGGTGGCGCGCGACAATCCGAAAGTCCCGGGGCTCGGGCGAACGCCCGTTCTCCCGGGTCCGGTTCGCGGGGACGGGAAAGCCCCCGGCGTCTTTTTCGGGGGGAAGGGGGCAAAAAAAAAGACGCCTTCCGGGGGATTTCGGAAGGCGCCTTTTTGGTTTTCGGGTTGTCGGGTTTTCGGGCCCGCGGGGATTCTCAGAACTTCTTTTTCAGGATTTCCCTCGCGGCCTCGTCCCCGATGTCGGTTATGAACTTCAAGCCGGTCTCCTTCGCGGTCTCGCGGTTCGCGGCGGCGATGTCGTCCCGGTCCAGGGATTCCAGGGTGAACTTTCTTTCCCCGGCCATGAGCTGCTGGAGGCCCGCCCCCAGTTTGTCCAAGGCTCCCCACATGGCTATGGCCCCGAAGGGGATGTCCTTCATGGCGTCTTTTCCCACCTTTTTCTCCACGTCGCGGTAGGCGGAGAAGATCTCCTCCGGGGTGCTTCCCCTTTCCGCGACGGTCGGGGGAAGGGTGTCCCAGTTGCCGTTCACGGCGGCCCTGTTGGCGGGTTTCAAAACTCCCTCGATGTTGGAACCGAGGAAGCCGGGGATCATCATGGCCCTTCCCATGCAGATCAGTTTCGCGTGGGGGGCTCCCAGGGCCAGACCCTTGAAGATGGTGCTGGATTTCGCGAATCCCCCCGCGAAGGACATGTCCGCGGGTTTTCTTCCGTTTTCGGCGAGGAGCGAGGCGTACTCCCGGGCCTTGGCGTGAAGGAGGAGAGGGGGAACGCCCCAGTGCTCCATCATGTCCCAGGGGGACATGCCGGTTCCGCCCCCGGCCCCGTCTATGGTCAGAAGATCCAACTCCGCCTCGGAGGCGAGCCTTATGGCGAGGGCGAGTATTTCCATCCCGTAGGCCCCGGTCTTAAGGGAGATCCTCTCGAAACCCAAATCCCTGAGGTCTTTGACCGCCCCCAGGAAGTTTTCCCGGACCCCTTCCCAGGAATCGATGTTCGTGTAGCCGAGGCGGCTGTGTCTCGCGAAACCCCTCACCGAACGGCTCTCGTAGGCGGCCTTGACCTCGTCTTTGGAGCAGTCGGGGTCCACGAGGTAGCCGCGTTTTTTCAAGAAATCGGCGTAGGCGATGTCTTTAACCTGGATTTCGCCCCCGATGCACTTGGCCCCCTGACCCCACTTGAGCTCTATTATGACCCTGTCCTTGTGGCGTTTGGCGAGATACTCGGCCACCCCGTTCCGGGCGTCCTCGACGTTCAGCTGGACTATGGCCGCCCCCCGCCCGTCGAACCAGCGCAGGTAGGATTCCAGCCTCCGGTCCATCTCCGGGCTCTTTTCGATTTTTCCGTTTTCCATGACCGAGGCCCTGTCCACCCCGACCACGTTTTCCCCTATCACTATGGGAACCCCGCAGATGGCGCAGCCCGCGGCCATGGCGTCCCAGTACTTGGCCGCTATGAAGGTGGATCCCAGGGCCCCCGCCATGAAGGGCAGGGAACAGACCGTCTTCTTTTTCCACCCGAAGGAGGTCTCGACGCTCACCTCGGTGAAGAGGGCGTCCCCGTTCGCGGCGGACGGGGGGCCGTCATGGGCGCCGTAGGCCGTGCCCATGATTCTCACCGTGTCGTAGGATATCCCCAGGTCTTTGAGGTTGGCGGCCCCGGCGGTTATTTGGCCGAAGTCCCTGGGATAGAGGAGTTCCCTCCCCTTGAGGCAGCTAGACCAAATTTCGCATTTGCCCTTGCAGTCGCATTGGCATAAGGTGCACAACCCGGACTCGGCGGGATTTCCGCGGTTCGTCACGCCCAAGGCGTCGTTTTGTTTAAGTGTCATTTTTTCTCGAAAACTCCTTACGAAAGCGTGAATGATTCTGTCCGGCGAAATCGGGTCGCCAAACCCCGGCGAGACCCCCGCGCCGGGGCTCGAAAGCTTTAAAACCACTAGTTGTTGACGGGACGGCCTGCCAAATCGACTTTAACACATTTCCGTCATTTTTCAAACCCCGCCCCGCGCCTCCAAGTGCCCGAAACATCCGAACATTTCTCCGAAGACTATCAATTATCCCATGGAATTTGTTGACGAAAATCCCGAAAACGGCGTTATTTCGAGGGGTTTCGCCCCGTTTTCTCCCCGGGCGTCTGTGAATTCCCGCCGGGAACGGGGAAAAATCCGAAAAATCTGGCACCGTCCGGAACGATTTCGGGGGCTGAGGGCGGCGCGGACCCTCTGACCGTCCTCGAAATCGGGGTCCGGCGGGGAGAAGATCGCGGGAAGAGCGGGGGAGGATCGCGGAAAGATTGCGGAAAGTTCGGGGGAGGATCGCGGAAAGGAGGGAGGTTCGCGCCATTGAATTGAAAACCCGGTTTAAAAAAGCCTGCCATGATAAGGAAAAATCAGCAAAATTAAATACTTTCAATATATTTATTGCCAATATAAGATATAAAAACACCGATAAACAGCCTTATATTGCCCGATGTAAGCGCCCGGTTTTCACAAGCCTTATATTGCCCGGTATAAACACCGGGTTTTCACGAGCCTTATATTGCCCGGTATAAGCACCGGGTTTTCACAAGCCTTATATTGCCCGATATGAGCGCCCGGGCAAAATTCCCATAACGGTCGTCATAAGATTGTCGGAACCGAAAACACGCCGGCGCCGGACCTGTCGCGGAAAAGAGGGAGGATTGCGGAAAGGAGGGAAGATCATGGAAATATTGATGGAAGATCGCGGGAAAGATTGGGGGAGGATCGCGGAAAGGGGGGAGGATTGCGGGAAGAGCGGGGCCCGTTCGGGGTCCGGCCTCCGTTTGGGGAAACCCGGGGGGAAAATGGATTTTTCGGGGGTTTTTGGGGTGAAAAATGGGTCCAATCTTTTGGGAAAGGCATGGGCAATGCCCGGGGAAGGGGGCGTCCGAGGGAGCTTTCGGGAGGTTTTCGGGGCGCTTGACAAGACCGGGCGGAGTCGTATATTTGGATAAGCGAATTGTAAAAGCACAACATGTTCTTGTTTTATCCCCTTTTCCCCGGGTTTCCCGGGGTCTCTCCCCTCCTTTTCCCGACGAGCCGCTTTTCTCCCTTCCGGTAAAAACCCCTTAACCCGGGGAACGCGGGCGGGGTCTTTTCGTCAAACCCGTTTTCGGTTCCTCTCCCGTCCTTTCTTTCGGTTCGGACGTCGCGCCCCCGGTCGGCGGTGCCGCGTCCGGGCGAACGCCCGCGAGGTCTTTTCCCAAAAAAAGATGAATCTTCTGATTGTCGAGTCCCCCGGGAAAATAAAGAAGATCCGCTCCATCCTCAAAGAGGGATGGAACGTCGCGGCCTCCGTGGGGCACGTGAGGGACCTTCCCTTGAGGACCATGGGGGTGCGGCCCCCGGACTTCAAGCCGGCGTACGTGGAGACGGACAGGGGGAGGATGGTCGTTTTGGAGTTGAAAAGGAAGGCCGGGGACTCGGACGAGGTGTTTCTCGCGACCGACCCGGACAGGGAGGGGGAGGCCATAGCCTGGCACGTGGCCGAGGTTTTGGGACTCGAAAACCCCAAGAGGGTCGTGTACGACGAGATCACGGAAAGCGCCATAACGAAGGCCATCGAAAATCCCAGGCCCATAGACATGAATCTCGTGAGGGCCCAGGAGGGAAGGAGGGTCTTGGATCGCCTTTTCGGGTACGGGGTTTCCCCGGCCCTGAAAAACGTCTCCGGCCGGAACCTCACCGCGGGGAGGGTCCAATCCCCGGCCGTGAGGCTCGTGGTGGAGAGGGAGAGGGCCATCAGGAACCACGTTTCCGTCACCCATTACGGGGTGGAATTGTGGTTCGGGGGAAAGAAGGGGGATCCGGGGGCCTGGTCCGCGCGGTTGAACGTCAAGAGCTTTCTTCCCGGCGACAACCCCCGCCTGACCGACAAGGCTTTGGCCGAAAAGCTCGTCTCGACGGAACCCCTGAGGGTCGTTTCGGCCCATTCCGGGGAACACGGGCGGGCTCCGGCTCCCCCCTTCACTACTTCCTCGCTCCAGCAGGCCGCGAGCTCGAACCTCAAAACGGATCCCGCGGAGACCATGGCGCTCGCGCAAAGGCTCTACGAGTGCGGGCACATCACCTACATGAGGACCGACAACCCGAACATCTCGGAGGAAGCCGTCCGGGAGATCGCGGAGCTCGCGAAAAAGAAGGGCTGGCCCCTTCCCGAGAAGCCCAGGGTTTTCAAGGCCGGGGAAACCGCCCAAGAGGCCCACGAGGCCATCAGACCCACCCGTCCGGAGGTCGAAGGGGCGGGGGAGACCCCCAAGGAAAAAGCCCTCTACAAACTCATCCGGGAACGGGCCCTGGCCTCCCAACTGGAGTCCGCCCTTTACGCGACCACCCGGGCCACCCTCGCGAGAGTTTCGGATCCGATCCCGGAAATCCCCGAAAACGCGGGGGGCCTCCCCGGGGCTTCCGGGGAAGGGGAGACGGAATCCGAAGGGGACCGGGACGATTCCGGCGTCCCGGGGGAAGGCGAAGGGGAAGATAAAGGGGAAGGCGAAGGGGAAGAGAAAAGGGAAGACAAAGGGAAGGGGGAAGGCGCGGCCGCGGGGGGAAAACCCCGGACCCCGACCTTCGAGGCGAGGGGGAAAAAACTCGTCCGCCCGGGTTACAAGGCGATCTTCCCGAACGACTTCGCGGCGGAGGACGCGACCGCGGACCCGGACCTGGACAACCCCGTCCCGATCCTCGCGGCCGGGGAAATCGCGACGCCCCGGCACGCGGAGCTCAAGACCAAAAAGACCATGCCCCCGCCCCGCTACACCCAGGCCTCCCTCATAAGGGAGCTGGAGAAGAAGGGCATAGGGAGGCCCTCGACCTACGCCGCCATCATGGCGAACATAGGGAGCAGGAATTACGTGACCTCGACCCCGGGTCGGCGCCTCGCCGCGACCCCCGAGGGGGAAACCTTGGTCGATTATCTCCGCGGAAGTTTCGGTTTTTTGGAGTACAATTTCACCAAAAAGCTGGAGCTCTCCCTGGACGACATAGCCCTCGGAAGGGACGAGTACCTCCGGGTGGTGAGGGAGGCCAACGCGAAGCTGGAAGGGGAGATAAGGGATTTTCTCCTCGAAAAGGGCAAGGACGGGACGCCCTGTCCCCGCTGCGCCTGGCCCCTGGAGCACCTGAAGAAGGCCCCCGCGAACGGTTCCCGGGGCTACGACTTCTGGAAGTGCCCGAACCCGGAGTGCGGATCCCTCTACGAAGACCTCCGGGGAGCGCCGGATCCGGGGTCCGGCAGCAGATCGATTTTGACCGACCAGGCGTGTCCCAAATGCGGGAGCCCCATGCGCCATCTCTTCCGGGAGGCCGACGGCCGCGGCGGAAACCGCGCTTTCGACCACTGGAAATGCACAAAGGAAAATTGCATGTCCCAATACGAAGACTCGGGCGGGAAGCCCAACCCCCGGGCCCCCAGGGGGGCCCAATTCAACGAAGCTTCCGGGGTGAAATGTCCGGTTTGCGAAAGCGAGTTGCGTCACCTCCGGAAGGAGACGACCGACACGGAAAAGGGCTACAACTACTGGAAGTGTCCCAAAGCGTCCTGCGGGGCCTTTTTCGACGACGTCGGCGGGGCCGAGCCGGATTTCGGATCCAGAAGACATTCCGTGGTCACGGACAAGACCTGCCGCTTCTGCAAGAGCGTTTTGAAACACGTCTTCAGGGACCTCGACGCCGGGGGGAGGGGGAAGTTCAACTACTGGCTCTGCACCGACAGGACCTGCAGGACCACCTATCCCGACTTCGAAGGGAACCCGGATTTCGACAATCCGACGAGGCCCGACGAAACCGAGAGGAAATGCCCCGACTGCGGGGAAGTCCTCCGGCACATGCTGAGGGAGGACCCCGACCCGAAGAACTCCTACAACTACTGGAGATGCCAAAACACCGCGTGCGGGACCCTGTGGGACGACGGCCCCAACGGCCCCGACCCGGGCACCATGCGCAAGTCCGTCTTGACGGACAGGCTTTGCCCCAACTGCGACAAGTACCTGAAGCACAACACCAAGGCCCCGGACATGGAGGGGAAGGGCGGTTACAACTACTGGGCCTGCTCCAACAAAAGCTGCAAGTCCTACTTCAACGACGACGGGGGGGAACCGGATTTCGACTCCCCCTACCGCCGCTTCCCCCAAAGCGGGGGGGAGACGGACGAGAAGTGCCCCGGCTGCGGGGCCCCGCTCACGCATTATCAAAGGGAGGCCGACGACAATTCCAAGGGCTACGACTACTGGAAGTGCTCGGACGACGTGAATTGCGGAAGAGCCTACGAGGACAAGGGCGGGAAGCCCGACCCGGAACACTTCAGGATTTCGCTCTCGACCGCGGAGACCTGCCCCAAATGCGGCCAGTTCCTGAAGCACCACTCGAGGAAGGAATCGGAACGGGGGAGGGCCTACGACTTCTGGGCCTGCTCCGACAGGGACTGCCCCGTGACCTTGAGGGACAAGAACGGGTCGCCCGATTACGAAGCTTACCGGAGGCTGGCCGAAGCGCCGGAAATCCCGTGTCCCGACTGCGGCAAACCCCTGGTCCACATGTTCAGGGAATCCTCCGAAGGGAAGGACGACGGGTTCGATTACTGGAAATGCCCCACCCCGGAGTGCGGGACCCTTTTCGACGACGACAACGGCTCCCCGGACATGACCTCCATCAGGAAGTCCGCCCTGACCACCGTGAAGTGCCCCAAGTGCTCCTCTTTCCTGAGGCACCTTCACAGGGACCCCTCACCCTCGCGCAAGGGTTACGATTACTGGAAGTGTTCCAACCGGGAGTGCGGGGCATCCTTCGAGGACGACGTTTCCGGCCCCGGGGAAGAGAAGAAATCCGCCCGGGTCACTTTAAGCGACCATCTCTGCCCGACCTGCGGGAAGCCCATGAAACACATCGTGAAGGAAGCCGACTCGAAATCGGACGGCTACGATTTCTGGGGCTGTTCGGGATACCCGGAGTGCAGGGTGACCCTTCCCGACAACAACGGCGTCCCGGGGGAAAGGGGAAGCGGCTTTTCCTCCGGCGGAGTGAGCGAATTCAAATGTCCCCGCTGCGAGACCCACCTCATCCACAAGCAGGGCGTGAGCGCCAAGACCGGAAACGACTACGACTTCTTCTCCTGTCCCAACCCCGAGTGCCGCTCCACCTACGGGAATCACAACGGGAAGCCCTACTTTCCCTCCGACTCGAACAAGAACTGATTGCCCC
>JAITKT010000455.1 GCA_031278225.1 Deltaproteobacteria bacterium | reverse complement strand
TTTCGGCGCGGCGACGAACGGTCGAGGCGCCATGTCGGAACGCCCGGACGGACGCCCGCCCGCGGGTGATTCCCCGAAGGAGCGCCTCGCCCCCGCCTTCGGGGACGCGTCCGAAGGGGCCGAAAGTCGGGGGAAAAGTCCCCCCCCGGCGCGGAGAAGTTTTCCAAAAAACGGGACGTTTAAGGGTGACCCGCGTGCACATGATCGTTTTCGCTCTTTGTCTGTTGTTTTTCTTCCTTTGATTTCCGGGCAAGCCGGAATCTTCCTCGCCCGACCGCCGGCCGCCGCTTTCGGAGGTCGGACCTCGGAAGTCGGACCTCGCGGGTTCGCCTTCGGTGGTTTGTCCTTCGGGTTCAAACCTTCGGGTCGGGGCCTTGGGGATTGTGTGAGCGAAGTCTCCGGGTTCAAGCCCCGGGGCCTTTGAGTTCGCGGCTTCGATTCGGTGGCCGCGATTGTCGGACGCTTTGACCCGATTTCGGGTAACCCCGTTTTCCGGGTTTTCGCTTTCTTTCGTCGCGCGCGGGTGCCTTCCCTCGAATTTCCGCCGCGCCGTCGCGCGCGCCCTCTCGGTCTCTTCTTTTGGGAAGAGGCGTCGGTCCTCCCCGCGGGTCCGTCCGGACCCGCGGGGGCCTTTCGACATTCATCGTTTTTTATTCGTTTTTTCTGTTCTCCGACGCGTCTTCGCGCGGTCGGGAAAGGTCATGCCATGGATTTTTTGAGAAAGCTCAAAACCGGTTTCGCCGGCGTTTTCGCCGGCGTCGCGGTGACATTGGGGATTTGGTGCCTCGTCCTGGACGCCCGGGACGCTCTCGCTCAAGGCTTGGGCGAGATAGGCACCAACATCTCCGGAAACATAAGCGGACTCGCCAAGGCCATGCTGGTCGGGGGCTTTGCCCTGGGTCTCTATCTGGTGATATCGGGCTTGATGGAGTTTTACAACGCCAACAAGAAACCCGGCGCCAGTTTCGGAGGCGGCGCCATAAAGTGCGGCATAGGGGCTTGTCTATTGGCCACGGAGGCCATAATCGCCTCGTTTTCCGCGACCATTTTCGGCGGAAACGAGTCGGGAACCGGTCTCGGGGCCTTGGGCTTCTGAGAAGAAAAGGACAAAAGGACGAACCGTCGCGTCCGGCGCGACGCGCCGGCCGCGACGGTTCGATTCTTCGACAAGGAAATTATTTTGAACACCAAAGATTTAAGCCCGGCTCCCGAAAGGGGAGCCGCCGTCGGAAGGGGAGCCTCCCCCGCGGGGAACCGGACAGCGAAAACCGCGACCGTCCCCGGGAAACTCCCCGAAGCGAAAAGAACCCCCGGAAACGTCCGGATCGCGCCGGTCGGCCGGACCGGGGTCAAAACGACCCCGGCCCCGGCGAAAAAACCGGTGACGCCCGCGACCGGGAAAACGCCGGAAGCTCCCAAAGGATCGACGGGAACGACGGTCTCGAAGGGATCGGTCGGAACGTCCAAAGCCTCCGCGGCGACGCCCAAGGGAAACGGCGGCGCGAAGGGATCCGCGGCCGGCCCCGGGGTCAAAACGACCCCGACCCCGGAAAAGAAGCCCTCGATTCCGGTCGCTCCCCCGAAGAACGAGGCCGCGAAAAGCGAGGCCCCGAAGAGCGAGGCCCCCGCGGAAAAACCGGAACCGTCGGCGACCGAAAAAACGCCGGAAGCTCCCAAAGGATCGCCGGGCTCGGTCGGAACGTCCAAACCGTCCGCGGCGACGCCCAAGGGAAACACCGACGCGAAGGGACCGGCGGCCGGCCCCGGGGTCAAAACGACCCCGGAGGATTTGCCCCCGGTTCCGGTCGCGGCCCCGAAGGACGAAGCCGCGAAGGGCGAGACCCCGAAAAGCGAGGCCCCGATGGAAACACGGGAAAAACCGGCGACCGAAAAAACGCGGGAACGCCCGGTCGAACCGAAGGCGCCCGTGAAAGGCACCGGGGTCAAAACGAGCCCGGGCAATTTGCCTCCGATTCCGGTCGCGACCGCGGCCCCGAGAGACGCGGCCCCGAAAGGCGCGACCCCGAAAGGCGCGGCCCCGAAAGGAGCGGCCCCGAAAGGAGCGGCGCCGAAGAGCGCGGCCTTGACGAAAAAAACGGACCCGCCGGCGACCGAAAAAACGCCGGAAGTCCCGGAAGTCCCGAACGAAAAGGACTTCGTGAGCCCGCCGTTCTTCGGAGCGCCCGCGACTCCCGCCCACTCGCTCGGGCGGGAAATCGTCATGCTGAGCCCGTTGGGGAACTTCAAGATCCCCGTGCGAAAAAAATGGTTGGGGGACAAAAAGAAGCCGTCGCGAGTCGCGACGGGGACTCCGAAAGACGTTCCCCCCAAAAAGGACGCTTCCGAAGAGGCGGCCGGGCCGAAAATCCCGGACGCGCCGAAAACCGGGGGAAGAAAGGAGAAAACCGAGACCGCGGAGGGAGGCGCGCCGCGGAAAATCGCGGAGGCCTCCAAGGGGAAATTCGGGTTCCCCAAAAGGAACGAGGAGTTCTCGAGGGGGAAAGTGGTGTCCCCGGAGGAAAACCCCGGGTCCGGAAAGGGAAAAGCCCGGCTCCCCAAACGCAACGAAGAGTTCTTCCGGAGAACGGACCGTTTCTCCGGGAACGGCTAGACAAACATCGGCGGGGTCCGCGCCGTCCCCCCGTCCGCCGCGACCTTCGCGGCGGACCGGGGGACGCGGCGGACGCCGATTCGAAAAAACCTTAGAGAGGTAAAGATGATCGAAACGAAAAGGACCGAGGGAAAAACGACCGCGGTCATGACAACCGAAACGGGCCGCCCGACGGCCGAAGGAATCTTCGTCGCGAAGGGAATGGCCCCCGGAAAGGGAGCCCTCCTTTCGACGGCGGAGGTGACCATAACCCCCGCGAACACCGCCCCGGGCGGCGCTCTCCCCCCTTTCGGGCCGGGTGGCGGGCGCGTTCTTTTCCGGCCCATGAGAGAGTGCCCCGGTCATTACTTCGGCCGCGGCGGAACGGGAATGCCGGGTGACCCGGATCCCCGCGGCGAACAAACGCCCGCGCCCGTTCGCCGCGGGACGGCCGGGCATCCCGTCGTTCCGCTTCGCGCTTTAAGCGTCCCCGGGCCCCTTTCCCCGACCGGGGGCGGATCGGACCCCGGGGCCTCCCCGGAAAAGGCCGATCTCGACCTGGACCTCGAAAAGAATCCGGACTGGGACCGGGTGCTCGACGGGGATTACTGGTGGGACGAGACGGACGACGCGATGCCGGAACCCGGCTTCGGCGACGGAACCGGGGACGACGACGATGACGACGATTGGGAAGACGGCGACGACGACATCGAGGAAGACGACGACGACGACGACATCGAGGAAGACGACGACGACGACATCGAGGAAGACGACGACGACGACATCGAGGAAGACGGCGACGACGACTTCGAGGAAGACGACGACGACTTCGAGGAAGTCGGCGAAGACGGGGACCCGGACGCCGATGACGTCATGGTGCTGTGGGACCTTCCGGGGGAAGGCCCCGAAAACAACGGGGAGGACGCGTGACCTCCGGGAAAAAAAGAAGAAGCCGCGCGGGCCGCGGCGGCGGATGGCGTTCCGAACGCGGACGCCGGGGAACGGGGGCGCCCCCCTCGGGAGCCCCGAAACCCGGAAGCCTCGAAGACGTCTTGTCGTCAAGGGTCTTCCTCGTGTCTCAAAACAAGAAGCTCCTGGCCCTTCTCGCGGGGATTATTCCGGCCTTTCTCCTGGCCGCGGGTCTCCTGGCGCACCACGCGTTCGGGAAAAACGACAAGGTCGTCTACGTTCCGGTGACCTCGGATCTGAAGATAACGGAACCCGGGATCGCCCTCGAGCCCCGCGTCTCAAGGGAGGAACTCCTCGAATGGACCGCGGCGAGGGTGACGGACGCCTTGTCCCTGGACTTTCTGAGCCTTAAAAAACAGCTCATGGATTCGAGGGCTTACTTCGAGCCCAAGGCTCACGAAAGTTTCCTGGGGTCTCTGGAGAAAGGAGGTCACCTGAAGAAGATAACGGCCGAAAGACTCGGGCTCAAAGCCGAGGTCGACGGGACTCCCGAAATCGTCAAAGTGACGATGTCCGGGGGAAGAGCCGACTGGACCGTCAAGATGCCCCTGGTCCTCGAGTACCACTCCTCCCAAAGGGTGGTTTTCTCGGGGTGCTTCCTGGGAGAGATTGTGGTCCGGAAGGTCAGCCCCCGGGTGAGCCGGGGAGGTCTCGTCATCAAGCAGATTGTTTTGACCGTCCTTCCCCGGTCCTCCCGGCCCCCCCGGAACCGGGAGACGGGGAAGATCCCCGCGGTCCGGGAGATCCCGGAAATCCCGGCCATCCCCCGGGACCCCCCGGACCCCCCGGAGCCCTTGACCCCCCCGGAGCATGATGTCCGGGAGGTCCCGGAGGACCCCGGGGACGCGGGGGACCTTCGGGTCCTCGAAGACCTCGAAGACCCCGGGGTTCCCGGGGCCGCGCGAATCCCGGGAACCCCTTAGAACCCCTCGGTTCCCTTTCGGGCGCCTTCGGGAATTCCCGGGCATCGGATCCCCCCGGGGCCGGGGGAGGGCTTCGCCCTTCTCCGGCCGCGGGGGATCCGTTTTCCGGAGGCGGTGATTCGGGCGAGTCGCGATTTCCATGACGCGCCCCGGGGAAAGGGATGTCGGTCTCTTTTCCCGGGGCTTTTTTTCGTTTTAAGGGGAAGGCCTTCGCGAAAGACGACTTCCGAAGGGTCGTCGGGGGATTTTCACGGTGCCGCCTGCCGACGATTTTCGATTAAAGGGCTTGGAACCGAGGGAGATTCTCGATCGGAAAAAGCTCCACAGGGACACGAGGCCGGGCGCGGAAAGAGCCGCGATCGCCTTGGAGAAGAGGAAAGGAACGCTCGTCTGCCTTTGCGTTTTCATCCTCTTCGGGACGCTCTTTCCGGTTCTCGCTCTCCCCTGTTTCGGTCTTTCGCTCCTGGCCTTCGGCTTGCATTGGCGCTCCATAATCAAAGAACCCCTCCCCTTCAGGTACCCGATTTGCCTCGAGGTCCCGGACCCCCATTCCCCGACGCCGGGACACACGGGGTTGAATCAGGCGGAGGGCATCGTCTTTTTGGGAAACGAATCCTCCACGGGGAAGGAACTGTGGCTGGAAAAGAAAGACGTTCTGACCCACATGCTCGTCATGGGAACCACGGGAAGCGGGAAGAGCGCGGCCCTCGTTTCCCTCGCCTTCAACGCCCTCTCGACGGGGTCGGGAATTTTCTACATAGATCCCAAGGCCGCCTCCCAGCTGAGCATGGAGATCTGGCAGATCTCGAGACTCGCGGGGAGGGAGGACGACTTCAGGGTCCTGAACTACGCGACCGCCATGCCCCCGGACCCCACCAAGAGGATCTCCAACACCAACAATCCCTTCTCCATGGGATCCGCGGACGGGCTCACCCAAATCCTGGGTTCCCTCATGCCCCCCTCCACCGGGGGAAACTCGATCTTCGCGGACAAGGCCCTGACCCTGATGCAGGGACTCATGTACGCCCTCACGGAATTGAGGGACAGCGGGCACGTTCCCCTGTCCCCCAAGGTCATAAGGCACCACCTGAACGCCAAAGAATGTTTGAAGCTTTTGAAGGACGAGAGGATCTCGGAAGCGTCGAGGGCTTCGCTCAAGGCCGCCCTCCTGAGCTGCAACTTCGTGGACCGGAAGGATGAGCCGGACAAACAGCCCCAGGCCTTCTACGAGCAGTTCGGCTACGCCCAGAGCTATTTCGGGAAGGCCATTTCGAGCCTCACGGACACTTACGAGCACATCTACGGGGTTTGCGACGGGGAGGTGGACTTCAAGGACACGGTGTTGAACAGAAGGATCCTCCTGACCCTGCTCCCCTCCATGGAGAAGAGCCCCCTGGAGCTCGCGAGTCTCGGGAAGATCACCCTGTCTTCCTTGAGAGCCGCGGCGGCGGTGGGTTTGGGCTTGGAAGTCGAGGGACGGGAAAACGACGTTTTGAGCGCGCTCCCGATAACCTTCGTCGGGACCGGGCCCTTCCTGAGCATAGTGGACGAGTACGCGGCCATCGTGACCCCGGGTTTCGAGATGCTTCTGACCCAGGGGAGGGGTTTGGGGATGGCGACCATCGTCGCGAGCCAGGACTACGCCGGAATCGTGGAGGCGGATCCCAAGGGGGCGCAGCAGATAGTCGCCAACACCAACGTGAAGGTCTTCATGAAACTCGCCGAGGCGGAAAAGACCTGGAATCTCCTGAGGGGCCTTTCGGGAGAGGAGACGGTGGTGGAGACCACCGGCTACAACCTGGTGCCCGGCGCGGTTCCCGGGGAAGGCGCCTGGGCCGACAACGCCTCGGCCCACCCCGTGAACCGGGGTCTCGCGGCCCTGAAGGACCTCTTGGACCAAAACGAGGGGGAAGCCCATTGCCTCATGGGCGGTCTCTTCACGAGAGCCAGACTCTTTCACGCCGGTCCCAAACTCAAGGGGGCGGTCATGAGGATTCCGAGGTTGTTGGAGATGCCTCTCGAGGGGCCCGGGGAGAAAGAAGAGCCCGTCGAGCCCGTTCTTTGAGGCCCCCTTGGGACCCCTCCCCCGAAATCCCCGGGGAAATACCGGAGGAACAACGCCGGGGGGAAAACCAAGGGGGACAACGGCAAAAAAACCCGGGGAAGCGAAAAGACCCCTCGAAAAAGCTCCCCGCCCCCCATCCCGGGGCCGCCATACGTAAAGAAGCGGGCCGGAGAATGTTTTTCCGGTCTTTTTTTTCGCGTTTGCCGACCCGGAGACAAAAGGCGGGTCTCTTCGGGAAATCGACGACGACAAGGGTTTCCCACGGTTTGGAGTACGGTGCCGACGTTATCGGAGCCTCCCCGGGGGTTCGGGGATTCCCCCGGAAGTTCCGGGGCAATGCCCGCGGGTTGGCGTCATCCCCGAAGATCCGAAACTTTGTCCCGGGCCCGCGGCCCAAAAGACCCCTCGACCCCGAAGGCCGGCGGGCCGGTTTTCGCGCGCGGCCCGTCAAGTCGCCCGCGCCGACACCCGGCCCGACGCCGCCGCGCGAGACCGGAAAACCCAAGCCCGCGCGAAACATTCGTAACCGGGACGCGGCTTTCGCGAAACCCACAATCCCGCGGGAGGGAAATCCCGGAAGTCCCCGGATATCCCCGGAACCCCCCGAATCCCCGGAATCGCCGAAAGGGGCGGTAAATCGACGGGCCGGAAAAACCCGAAAAAACAAAGAGTTTTTTTGAAAATCCGCGTGTCAACTGAATGTCTTGCAAACGCTTATGAATTATTTTACAATAATATCGCAAACAATATGACCTTTTACGAGATCCCCCCCGTTTTTCCCGCCCGAAAAAAATTCCGAACCCCGAAAACACCCCGCGACCCTTGTAATTTGGGGAATAAGCGCGATTACCCCCCATATTTTGAGAGGACTCGCCCTCCGCGACCGTCTCGGGGAATCCCGGCACGAAAATATTTTTGATTCTTTCCCCGTTTCCTTCTTGCTTTTTTTGTTTTCGTTATTATAAAATGGCTTGTTTTTAAAAAGCCCTTTTTCTTCCTTTTTCCGGAAGCGATTGCCCGAGGCCTCGTTCCCTCGGACGATGAAACGAATTGTTGTCCGCGTCGACGCCCGAGAAGAATCGCCGCCACCGCCGGGGCAAAGCCGCGGCCGCCGCGAAACCGAACCGCGCGTCCGATCGGGGGACGCTTTCCGGGGATCGGGAATCCCGAAGGATTTCGAAAAAAACGGGTCCGCGGCCCTTAATCACGAGCCGGAAACTCTTTCGATTTTCGAACGCCCCCGGGGCCTTTCGCTCCCGCGCCGCGCTTCACTCCACTCCACTCCACTCCCCTTTGCCCGTGCCACGCGGGCAACTTCCATAAAGAGCCTTTGCCCGACAATCATCGTTCGACGCCGTCGGCTCCCCTTCGCGGGGGAACGCCCGAGTCGCGTGATTTCCGACAATACCCCCTCCGAAAAACATCACCACCCTCAATCCGCGAAAATCCGGGCGCGGGCCGGGAAACCGTTTCCCCGGCGACCGGCGCGACGCGGAAACCGAATCTTGTTTTTTTCGGGGAGAGGCCGACCTCCCGGGCGAAACGCGGCGAACGACGGCCAACGACGCCGCGGGAACCGCCCCCCCCTTTTTTTTGTATTTCGACCGTTCCCCGGGCCTTCCGCCCGAGCCGCCCCCGAGCCTCCCGAAAAGGCGGGGGAACGATTGTTCCCTTCGGGAACATCCCGGAAGGGCTTTTCCCCGGGATTTCGCGCGAATCCGCGACTTTTTTTTACCGGAACCAAAAAAGAATATTAATTACCGCAAAACAAAATTTTTCGCCGGGGCGACATTCGAAAACGCCTCGAATCCGACGCCAAAAGGAGGACTCTTTATCGAAAACTGAAAAAAACTTCAAAACACATTGATTTGAATCAACAAATCCATGACGGTCAACCCCCGGGCCTTCCCGGGCGAAAACCGAACATAATCGCCGAAACGACCCCCCTCCCCCCGCGAACATTCCCGACGATGACGCGCCTTCGCCAACGAAGACGTTTGACGTCGGGCGCGGGTTCCCCGGCCAAAAACAGGCGGCCCGGGGAAACCGAAAAGGTTTCCGGGAAGAGCGCGACCCGCCCGACGAACGCCGGAACGGAGCGCGAACCCCGAAAACCCGAATGCCCAAACCGGGCGGCGGGATTCGTTCGGAACAATCGCGAACGCGCACAACCATCGCCCATTCGACGCGGAAACGTCGAAATCATCCGACGGACAAGAGCGTCGCTCTTCCGCCGTTGAAAAAACATCGGAGACTCACTACTATGACGAAAACCGAATTAATCGCGAGGATTGCCGAAGAAACCAACACCAGCAAGGCGAGCGTCAAGAGGATTTACGAATCCCTGTTCGACCAGATGGTGGAAATCCTCAAGTCCCACTCCCTCGTAAAACTCTTCGGGTTCGGAAACCTGCAGGTGGTAAAGAAACCCAAGAGGAAGGGAAGAAACCCCCGCACCGGCGAGACCAACACCCTCACGGCCCCCACGGTGGTCAGGTTCAAGGCCGCCAAGGCCCTGAGGGACGCGGTGACCCGCACCAAATAGGGAAGGGGCGGCTCCCCCCCGACCCAAAAGGTTCGGGGGACGGCTCCCCCTCG
>JAITKT010000346.1 GCA_031278225.1 Deltaproteobacteria bacterium | reverse complement strand
GTCTCACTTATCTGATAAGCAAGGACGTCCAGGAGAAAAAACAAAACGAGCGTTTCGAAATCTATACCCAGGCCCTGGACGTCGATTACGCCAATCTCGACCAGGCGGTGGCGGCGGCGAGAATCGCGGCCTCCTGCTACAAAAACTCCTACAGGCAGCTCGAAAGGGATTACAAGGCCGGACGCGTGGGGAAGGAAGAGATGCTGGCCCGCCTCCAGGAAATCCGAGCGGGCACGGGCGACGCCGCGGCGATCCTCAAGGAATTCAACGACAGCGCGGCCGAGAACATCCAGACCTACGCCGAGGTCGTGAAGCAGGAAAACACCCGCAAGACGGACAAGCTGGAAGCGAAAGACATGAGGACCGTGACCCAGAAGACCAAAAAAGTGGTCGACAAGAAGAAGGAGAGCGACCAATTGCTGGCCGAGCTCGAGAACACCTCCACGGTCATCGACAAGTCCATCGACTCCGTCATGACGGCGGGAGCCGATCCCCGGGACCTCCTGGCCGCCTTCGGACCGGACTCCTTTGACGAGTGCGGTCCCTGCTCCAAGACCATCTGATTTCCGACGATCGTCCCCCTCGTCCCCCGGCCTTTTTCGGGCTCGGGGACGGGGGGGTCCCGTCGGCCCTTTTTTCGATTCCCCCCTCCGTCGCGCGATTTTTCGAGAGTGGTTTCATGAAAATCGACAGAACGAAAACACGGACGATTCCCCCGTCATCCCTCCCGGTCGCCGCCTTCCTCGCGCTTTTTCTCTTCGGGGCCTGCGCCCCCGCGGGGGAAAGGCTCGCGACGAACTGCCCCGTCGGGAATTACGGCGACGTGACGGAATACAAACGCTATTCCCCCGCCTGCAAAACCCGGTTGGAGGAGCTTCTGGGCGAGACGAAGGAGCCCGGCGCGAGTCTCCCCGCCCCGAACGCGCGAACGGAGACGGAGCTCGCGACCGCCCCGACCCTTTCGACCGACGCTTATCTGAACGAAGTGGCCCCGACGAGAGAGGAAAGGGTCGCGATCTACCGGGAAATACTCGAATCCGGTCTTTACAACATAAACGCGGCCGTCATGGCGGGCGAAATCGTTTACAAGTGTTACGAGGACAGTTTCAACAAACTGATGGCCGATTACGACGACAATCTCATCCCCCCGAACGAAACGCTCTACTTCATCTATGAAATTCAGGACGGCCTCGGAAACACCGTGAGCGTCTTGAACGATTACAAAAACGTGGCTTCCGCGAACATTTCGGCCATGGGAAACTACATCGACCGGGAGACGCCCAATCCCCGGGACAAGAATCAACTGAGAACCTTCGAGGGCCTGAAGATGATTTCCGAAAACGCCCGCACGGGAACCATACGGGCCGCGGGTCTCGCGAACCAATACAATAATCTCATGAAAGTGCTTCAGGACGCGGCCAGGAATTTCTGCCTCCCGTCGAATCAAACTCCCGGGGTTTCGCGCAACATCACCTCGTGAAAACCCGCGGGGGGCGGCAGGAGGACCGGGCCTTTCCCGCGGTCCCGGACGCCGAACGTTTTCGATCGCGGCGACCAATCTCAGCCTCGGCGAAACCGTTTCGGGCGCGTTTTTTCGGTCTTGTCTTCGGACCGGCGTCCGGTTTCACGTTTTATTGACGTTTCCCCGAGGCCGGGCCCGGACTTTTCGACGTCGTCCCCCGCGGGGGGGGCTTTTCGGGGCCGGTTTCCGACTTCGCGGATTCGCGTGTTTTATGTGATTTCACATACACATTCATAAAAAATCATTTTTTTTATATATACAAAGCCATGATTTTGGCGAAAAGACCTTTTCCCGTTTTTCCTTTCCCGGGGCCGTTCCGTCCTTTTTCGGGGTTTCCCGCGCCCCCCGTTCCGGCTTTGTCATAATCCCTTCGATTCTTTATAATGAAGACCGCGAGCCGGTTTTTTCCAGGCTTCGATTCGCTTTTCCCGCGCCTCGTTTTTCCGGTTTTCCCCGAAGTCCCGTCGTTTGACCTTTCGTTCCCGTCCCGCGAATCCGATTCGCTTCCCGCTTTCCTTTCGAAAGCCCGGTTTTTTTCGTTTTCGGGTCTCGAACACAATCCCATCCGAATCGTAAGGTATCAAAGATGTCCGACGCCAATCTTCCTCCCGTTCAGCCCCCCGTTCCGGGTGACCCGACATCTCTTCCCCCGAACCCCGTCCCGATCGCGCCGCTCACCCCGGCCCCGCCGGAACGGAAGAAGGGGTCCCGTTTCTATCTCTGGGGGATACCCGTCGGAGTGGCGCTCGCTTTAATACTCCTTTTTTTCTTCTGGAAGTTTTACTATCCCGGGCTCTCCAAGGAGGCCGAACTCGCGAGGATCGATCCCGCGGGTCTCGCGAACGCCAACGTCCTCGCCCTCCAGTCGGAAATAGACCGTTACAGGTCCGCCCTTGAGGGAAACGTCTGCCTCTTTCCCCCGCTCGCGGACTCCGTTCCCCTCTTCAGGCCCGACCCGGGCTTCGCCGCGACCCTGGACGACGGGGACGTCACGGGACTCGACCCCGGGAACCGGACCTATCCCGCGATAACCCCGGACGTCAATTCGCTTCTGCCCGATCCCCTGAACCCCGACGCCGGGGACAACATAGAGGCCTCCACGGTCTTCATCATAAGCGACGGGAAAAACGCCACGAGCACGGGCACGGGTTTTTTCATAAACAACAACGACATCCTGACCAATCGCCACGTGGTGGAAAACGCCCTGGGGAGCGGCGACCGCGTCTACGTCACGAACAAGTCCCTGGGGTCTTTGGTTCCGGTGAAAATAGCTTCCCTGAGCAAGCCGGGCCAGATCTACCCGGACTACGCCGTTCTCAGGCTTCCCGCGAACAAGACCAGCGGGAATTTCCTGAGGCTCTCCCCGGACGCCAAAAGAACCGACAGGGTCGGGGCCTGGGGTTATCCCGAACTGAACGTGGGCATGGATCCCAAATATCAGGAGCTCCTGGAGGGCGACATGACCGCGGTCCCGGAGGTGGTGTTCTCCCAGGGCGTCATAAGCGTGGTTCAAAACATGGACAAGGTCCCCATAATAAATCACACCGCGGAGGTGTCCCACGGCAACAGCGGGGGACCCCTGGTGGATCAAAACGGGAACGCGGTCGGGATAAACACCATAATTTACGTGGACCCCGAGAGCAATCGCCAGGTCAACGTCGCCCTGGGTTCGCCGGACATAATCGATTTCCTTCGTCAAAACGGGATTCGTTTCGAGGAATCCGGACGGGGCTGAAAGGGAACCGGGCACCAAAATGGCCAGAAACAACATCCACGTCTCGAAACTCCCGGAGTACCGGCCGGACGCCCTGGAGGGAGTGAAGCTCGTTCACAGGCACGGTCTTTTGAGCGATCTGTTGAGGGATTCCCTCCCCCCGGACAGGGCCTCTTTCCTCGCCGAACCCATGGAAGACGCGGAAAAGGGCCTCGTTTACTGGTTCTCGGACCTCCCCGGCGAGCCCAAACCCTACCCGGCCCTCAATCCCGAAGAAAAGAAATACGCGGACGAAATATTGTCCGAAAGTGTCTCCGAGTTCGAAGCCCTGGCGAAAAAGCTCTCTGCCTACACATCCTCCAACAAAGTACTCTCCGGGACCGAAATGAAAAAATTGGTCGAGGGCGCCGACTACTGGAATCTTTACATGCTCGGCGATCGTCTCGTCGCCGCGTCCTGGGGCATGATCCCCAATTCCGGGAAGCGCGAGCGGGGAAGCGAACTGACCGAGGGCTCGGGGATCGCGACGCCTCCGCCGCCCGTCCTCAACCCCGTCGTTCCGCCCCCGGACCCCGGGGCTTACGGCCCTTACCCCCGAAACCCGGTCGAGCCCGAAAAAAGGCGCGGCTGCCTCGGATTTTTGCTTTTCCCGCTTTTCCTCCTTTTGCCGCTCCTTCTTTTGTTTTTGCTCCTCTGTTTCCTGTTTCCCGGTTTTTTGGCCGCTCTCTTCCCGGCTCTCTTCCCGGCTCTCGTCCCCGCGCCGGAGGTCGACCGCGACAGGGAGGCCGCCCTGAGACAAGAACTGAGACTCTTGAAGAACGACTATCTCGCCAGATTTTCCCTCTGCCCCTCCGACACCCCCCGGACCATCGTCCCGGACGCCGGCGAGGACCTTCAGGACAGGCTCTGGGACGACGAACCCCATGACCTCGTGATCCCCGAAACGGCGGGGGAGGGAACGTCGCCGGGGATTCCGGGCGCCGTCGGGGTCGGGATCCCCGGGGTTCTCGACGGTTCCCTTTCAGGGGAAACGACCGAAGTCGGCGTCGCGGTCGGGACGGACGAAGGCGCCGGCGCCGAAGACGAGGCGGCGGGCATCGACGCCGGAATCGACGCGGGCGTCGACGCGGGAACCGACCCGCCCGGGACCGACGAGTCCCGGGGCGCGGACGACGCCGCCCGCGACGACCGAAACGCTCAAAACGAAGACCTGAGGGGCGTTAATCCCGAGAACAGGCACGTCGACATACCCGAGGACGCCAAAACCACGGGAGACGTGTCCTGGCTCAGCGGTTGCTGGAACTACGACACCAAGCTCTACAACCTGCGCACCAAGGCTCCCCTGACCCACACCTACTGCTTCGACGACAAGGGCAACGCCGACGTCAGGGTCAGGGAACTGGACGAGAGGGGAAACGTCACGGACACCTGTCTCAGCAAAGCCCAAGCCCGAATTCTCGACGGCAATCTGGTCATCAGGGAACTCGGGATCCCCATATGCGAGGAGGGCGGGGCTTACAGGTCTTCCACCATAACCTGCGTCCCCGGTGACTCCAGAACCGAGTGCCAGATAGAACAGGACGGGGTCGCCGGGAAAGAATCGGCGGAGATTTACAAGGAGTAGAGGCCGGCATGTCGGAAGAAATTCTTCGCGAATCCCCCTTAAAAGATTTCCGCCGGGACGAATACTCGACGGGAACGAGTCTCGTCTCGCAATATCCCCGTTTAAAGGCGATTCTGGAAACCGATTTCCCGAACGCGCCCGCGTCTCTCGCCGAACCCGTCGAAAACGTCGGCAAAGGCTTCGTTGCCTGGAAGGCCCCCCGTCCCGGGGAGGTGAGGACTTTGGGTTCCTACGCCTCCCTTTCCGCGGAACACCGCGCGGCGGCGGGGGTCTCCCTCCAAAATCTCGCGAAGACCTACGACTATCTCGGAAGAAAACTTCTGGGCGAAACGCGAAAGGTTCCGGACCCCGTTCCCTTCGGACATCTTTTTTTGAGGCTCGCCGCCTCCGTTTCCCGGGTCATGGCAGGCCAACCCTCGGACGTCGAAGTCCTCTTCGTCGGAAACGACCCCGTCGTTTTCGGCTGGGGCCTCTCCCCCGCGAACGCTCCGGCGAACACCCTCGCCCCGCTCGCCGCGGGCGCCGCGGGAGCGGCGGGCGCGGCGGGAGCGGCGGGAGCGGCGGGCGTTCCCCTTCCCGGGGAAAGCGCGGTTCCGGCGGTTTCCGAGCCGCCGGTCCGAAGAAGCGCGGGAATGACTTTTCTCATGGCGGCGGGGGTCGCTCTCCTGACTTTCGCGCTCCTCGCGTTTTCGGGATTTTATTTCATTCCGGGATTTCATTCCCCCGACGGGGGCGCGACGGACGAGAACGCCGGTCTCGACCTCGGCGCCATGGCGCTCGAGGAACAAAGGCTGAAAGACATGAGGGACAACCTCAGGTTGAGGTACCTCACCAATCTCTCCCGCTGCGATTTCCGGGCCCCGGCGGATGACCCCGCGCCCGTCGACCCGGTCGAACCCGCCCTGTCCGCGCGGCCGGCCTCGCT
>JAITKT010000341.1 GCA_031278225.1 Deltaproteobacteria bacterium | reverse complement strand
CCTCGCGGCCATAGGCCACTCCACCGACCTCTCGCTCGCGGAACTCGCTGCGGACGCCCGGGCCATCACCCCCACGGCCGCGGCCGAAAAGGTTTTTCCCCGGTCCGACGAAATACTCGCGGAGCTGGAACGCCTCCGGGAGCGCCTCCGGGTCTTGGTCGATCGAGTCATCTCCCTGAAGAGGGAGGCCTTGGGGGAACGGGCGGAAAGGCTCTTCGCCTTCGGTGAAAGGCTCCTTTCCATGGGCCGGGAACTCGCGGATCTTTCGGAGAGACTGGAAAGGGCCGTCCGGGACGATTTCCGGGGGCGCCGGGAACTCCTCTCCCGCCTCGGGGAACGGCTCGTCCTCTTCTCCCCCCGAAGCTTAATCGATTCCCGCAAGGCGGAACTGGACTCCCTCGCGAACGACATGCGCGCGATCCCGCCAAAATTGCTGGCTCCCCACAGGGAGGCCCTGGAGACGGCCATGAGAAGCCTGGATCTGGTGTCCCCGTTGAAGATCCTGAGCAGGGGCTATTCCATAGCCTCGAAAAAAGACGGCCGAATCGTAAGCGACGCATCGCTTTTGTGTCCGGGAGAGTCGTTTTTCCTGAGGTTCGCGAAAGGCAAAATTTCCGCTTCCGTGGAGTCCGCGGTGCCGGGCGGGGAGGACCCGAAAAAAAGCCTGTGAAATCAACGGTTTACGCGCGCGAACGGCTCGTTGGGGACCCCCCCGGCCCCTTCCGCGGGAAGCTTCCCCCTTCGGGGTAATTACCCGTTTCCCCCGTATTTTCAACAAGTTGCGCCCGGGCTCCGAAAGGGGTCCTTTTTTTTCGGAAAAGGGAGCATTTCGCCGAAAACGGCCGATCGGGGGAGCTGGTCATTCGCGAATCCGTTTTCCCGGATTTTCTCAATAAGCCGGTCCGTTTCCCTTTTTTTTTGTCCGGGGGGAACCGGACCGAAACCCTCGGAAACGACCAAAAAATGTAAAGTATTCATAAAAGATTATAAGTTTCCGCCTCTTATAACATTTTCGCGGCTCGGGAAAAATCCCCCGACCCCCCCGCCCAAAGCCCGGCCCTCCCGGACTTGCGGAGGGATCCGAAATGGTCTATTTTTGGAGTCACCGAAAAGGCCGCCCCCCGCTTTTCGCCAAAATCCGGCCCCGGACGCCCCGGGCGGCGGACGGAAGCCGGACGCGCGACCCCCGGGGCTCCCGGATGCCCCCCCCCCCCGGATGCCCCCCGGAGCCCCGGAGAACCCGGAAAGACGAAAGGCCCGCGAGGGACCCCGGGGGCAACCGGCCGAAACCGGCCGAAACCGGCCGAAACCGGTCGAAAACGAATCGAAACCGGGTCGAAAAAGGGTCCGAAAGGGCCGCCAAGAACCAAAAACGAACCGAAAAAAGCCTTTAAACCGCCCGGACGAGCCGGAAAGAAATCAAAAGAAACCGAAAACCGGCCCCGGCACCCCATCCCCGTCGAAACGGGTCTCCCCGAAAGGGACCCGGGCCCCGGAAAAACGTCCCGAATCACGGATTTCGAGGCCTTCCCCGCGGAAAAGGCCTCCCTCCCGGACGCCTTGACAATCCCGGACGCTCCCCTTACCTTGAGAGCTCCGAAACGACCGGCCGGACCGGGAAAAAACCCCGGGAACGAACCCCCGCGGGCCCCCCTTTTTCGAATTTCGCGTCCCCCCGTTTTCGACCCGGGACTTTTCGAGCCGACCCGGACCCCTCGCGGCCCGTCCCGGCCGCCCGGACAACCGACGGGACAACCGCCCGTACCGCCCGTACCGCCCGCGCCGCCGACCGCCCGGCCGAACCCGACTTTTCCGACGCGACGTTTTGTCGTTTCGCGCGAATCACCCGCCAAGGGCTTTCCCTTCGGGCTTTCACCCTTGGCCTTCCCGACTTTCGGGCGCGAAGCCCGATCTTTTCGGGCTCGAAGCCCCGGCGCCGCGACCCGGCGCCACCCGGGGACGCGGATCGATCGCCAATCGGTCGTCCCGTTCCGCCGTCGTTTTTCGTCGACGCCCTTCGACACCCGCCGGTGACCCGACCGGCGTCCGTCCGTCATTTTTTCGTGAGACGTTTTTTTTATTCGCGCTCTTAAAACCACACCACAATCATCGAACGGATCGTTAAAAATTTCATTTATTTTCGACCTTCCGTTTTTCCCCGTTTCCTCAGGTCGGTCGCGACTTGTCTGAGTCAAAGGTTTTGTTGTCTTTGGCGGCCGATCGGGCGAAACGTTTTCGAACGGATTTCGTTCGACCCCGGATGTTCCCGTCAAAATCATTTTTCAAAAGGTGTTCTGTCATGGATGAAATCATGAGGAAAGCGGCGGTTTTGTCTTCCGATCGTTCGGAAGTGTGGCCCGAGACCATGAAACGCTTGTCCACCGTCATTCCCGCGGATCTTTTCAAAGCCTGGATCGAACCTCTCCGCGTGAGCTGGAACGGGGAAGGGACGATGGAAATCCTGTCGCCCAACGAGTTCTTTTCCGACTACGTGGCGGAACACTACGGGTCCGAGATCTCGAAAAACGTGAACGAACTTTGCCGACCCCCTTGCGCGCTTCCCGACGCCCCGGGAGTCCCCCTGGTTTTCGTCTTCGCCAGGGAAACGAAGCCCCGGGAAAAACCCGCGACTTCCGGCGACGACGGTTTCTTCGGCTGGACGCCCCCGTCGCGCGCGCGGGAAAAGGGAAGCTCCCTCGGGAGCGTCCTTCTCTCGAACGCCCTGGGCTTCAACACCGACTTCACCTTCGAAAACTTCGTGGTCGGAAAACCGAACGACCTGGCTTTCACGGTCTCCAAGGCCCTGTCCGAGGACGACAAACTCGGAAACGGCATGCTCTGCCTCTTCTCCGACCACGGCCAGGGCAAAAGCCACCTCTCCCAGGCCCTGGGACGGAACGCCCTCGCGGTGAACCCCGGGCTGAGGGTCCTGTATCTCACCGCGGAGGACTTCTGCAACGAAATGACCCGCTCCTTAAACGAGAAAAGCATGGGCGATTTCAAGAAAAATTTCCGTTTCAACTGCGACATTCTGATCATCGAGGACATGACGTTTCTGTGCAACAAATACAAGATACAGGACGAATTGTCGCTGACCCTGGACCATCTCATGAACGGCGGGAAAAAAATCGTTCTCACCTCGACCGTGGAGCCCAAGCTCATACGTCTTTCCAACCATCTGAAATCGAGACTGAACTCCAGCCTGATTGCCCCCATAGGCCCCCCGGACCTCGAGACCCGGATGGAAATCATCAGGCGCAAGGCCAAAAGAATCGGCTTTTCCATAAGCGAGAAGGCGGTGGAGCTCATTTCCGACCGCGTCACCAAGGACGTCAGGCAACTGGAGTCCGTGGTGGTGACCCTGTCCGCCAAGTGCCGGGTGTCTCCCAAGAAAACGGACTACGCCCTCGCGAAAGAGAGCCTCACCTCTTACGACGGGAGCGCCGAAGGCGGCATCACGCTCGAGGAAGTGAGGGATTTCATATGCGACGCCTTTAAGGTGGAGGCCTCCGTGCTGTCGTCGAGGACGAGAATCAAAAAGGTCTGCGAGGCCAGGAAGATGGCCATTTACGTCTCGAGGATGCTCACCAAAACCACCCTGGAGGAGATCGGGAAGACGTACAAGAGAAACCATTCCACGACCCTCTACGCCTACAACAAAATGGACGACGAAATCCGCCGCAATCCCGAGACGGGAAGGCTCGCCGACTACCTCCTCGCCGCAATCACGGAAAAGCACCAAAGGAACCGCGGAATCACCCGCGGAAGCCACTGAAAACCGAAAGAAAAGGCCCGAAAGCGTCCGATCCGACTCCCCGAAAATCCCCGAAACGTTTTTCGGGCAAATCGCCCCGGGGAAAGACGAAACGAAGGACAAAATGGACAAAATCGATTTGATACCCCCGCGAGTGCGAACGCTCACGCCCTACGTCCCGGGAAGACTCATTTCGGACGCGCTGGAAAGCCTCGGCCTGAAGAGCGCGACAAAGCTCGCCTCCAACGAAAACAGCCTCGGGCCTTCCCCCCTGGCCCTCGAGGCCATGGCGCGGGAACTCCCCAACCTCAACCGCTACGGGGACGCCGGTTCGACGAAACTCAGGGAGGCTTTGGCGGCCAAATTCGGGATTCCCGCGGACGGCGTGACGTGCGGGAACGGTTCCTCGGAGATAATCCTCACCCTGGCCCACACCCTCCTCGGTCCGGGGCTGTCCGCCGTCATGTCGAAACCCAGTTTCACCCTGTACGCCAAAAACGTCAGGGCCTCGGGCGCCGACGCCATAGAGGTTCCGCTCAAAAACTTCAACCACGACCTCGGGGAAATCCTCGGGCGGATCCGGGACGACTCGAGACTGATCTTCCTGGACAACCCCCTGAACCCCACGGGGGCCTTCCTGGGGCCGGGGGTCATCCGGGATTTCGTCGACCGCCTTCCCCCGAACGTTCTTTTGGTCCTGGACGAGGCCTACGCGGATTTCGCGAGGGCCCCGAGACCGGACCCGCGGGAGCTCCTCGAAACCGGAAAGACGATAATTTTACGGACCTTCTCCAAACTTTACGGTCTGGCGGGCCTGAGGGTCGGCTACGCCATGGCGCCACCCTTCGTTTGGGAAGCCGCGAACAAGGTCCGTCAGCCCTTCAACCTGAATAATCTCGCCCAGGTCGGGGCTCTTGCGGCGCTAAGGGACGAAGAGCACGTCCGGAAGACCCTGGAGATGACCTGGAACGGTCTGGATTACTTCCGCGGGGAATTCGAAAAACTGGGGCTCGCCCCGCGTCCCACCGAGTCCAATTTTCTCATGGTCGAAACCGGCTCCGTCCCTTCGTCCGAATTCACCGACCGGCTCTTCGAAACGGGCCTCATCATCCGCTCCCTGGAATCCTTCGGTTTCGGGGACAAGGTCCGGATAAACGCGGGCCTTCCGGAGGAGAACGCCAAGCTCGTCCGCGGCGTGAAAAAGCTTTTGGGAAAATGATTTTCCCCCGCGACCGCGCCCCTGACCCCGAAACCCCGCCCCCCGCCGCTCCCTCACTCTTTTTTTCCGAAAAAAACCGTTTTCCCCGGGAGAATCATCGCGACGTTTTCGGGGGGAATTTTCCGCGTCCGGAAATTTTTTTCGCGAACCCCGTCAAAATTTTTTCGTTCGATTATCATTTACCGCATAAAATAGCGACAATTCGCTTATATTTTGATTTTATCGCTTTGGTTTCGCCCGGAAACCGTTTTCGCGAACCCGACGTTTTTCCGAATCGACCGAAACTTCGTCATTCGATTGAGATCGTCCGGAAACGCCCGACGGCGACCGCGACTCGCGGTTTTTTTCGCGTTTCGACGGGGATCCGGGGCCGCGACCGCCCCCGAATCTTGATACTTTGACACCAAACAAAGTATAATTGGCGACGTCGGATTCAAGCCCCCCGGGTCCCCCGGTCCCCCGGCCCCGTTTTCGCCGGGTCCGGGGGGAGATCCGAAGAGCGCCCGGGCCCCGGCCGTCCGGACCCGACAACGGTCAGCCCCCGGTCCGCCCCCGGTCCGCCCCCGGTTCCCACGGGGCACCGGCCCCCGACATAGAAAGACTCTCGAAATCCCCGAACGGCCGACGGAACTCCCCCGTCGCGTTTCGGGCGCGAACAAAAACCGGAAAAAAACGACAAGGAGTTCTGCCATGGTCCCATGTGTGTTCGTCAGTTCCCCGAGCGACTCCGCCAACAAAGCCAAACTTCTGGACGCTTTGCTGGAGGGTTGCGGCGGGAACTGCGCCAAGCCGGGTTACTTTAAAACCATAATCTCAGCCGACGACGACGAAAGATTGGACAAGTTCGCGGCCAAACTGAACCTTCCCAAGGAAGAACTCTACGGGATCACCCGGGACGACGCCGTCTCCCTCCTGAACAAGGGCCGCGAGGCCGAGATCATCGAAACGGTTCTGGAGAAATTCAATAACCTGAAATCCAAATTCGGAAGGATTCCCATCGAGGGGGCGGACCTCGACCATCCGAAGGCCTTCCAGTTCCAGGGCCTTGACGCCGTCCTCGCGGCCAACCTCGCCGCCCCGGTGGTCATCGCGGCCTCCTGCGTCGGGTGCGCGACCTCCGCCATCCGCTATTTCGAGTCCAACGACGCCGAGGTCCTCTTCACGCTCCTCCTGGGGGAATTCTCCCCCGCCGATCTCAAAGACCTCGAGTCCCGGGGGCGCTTCGTCCGCGCGGTCGCCAAGTTGGAGGACCTCATCCCCGACCTCCCCGCCGTGGCCGAAAAGGTCATGGCCTTCGCGCCGACGGTCGTGACGCCCAAGAGGTTCGAGTACGACCTCATCGAGAGGGCCCGCTCCGACAAGAAGAAGATAGTCCTTCCCGAGGGGACGGACGACAGGATCCTCGAGGCCGCGGACGCCATCCTGAGAAGGGACTTCGCGGACATCGTCATCCTCGGCGACGAGGCGGAAATCAAAAAGAAGGCCTCCGAACTCAAACTCTCCCACCTGGACAAGGCCGAGATTCTGAACGTCATGACGGCCCCCTTCAGGAAGGAGCTCGTCGACCTCTTTCACGAGCTCAGGAAGGCCAAGGGAATCACCCCGGAGCAGGCGGAGACCCAGCTCAAGGACCGCAACTGGTTCGGGACCATGATGGTCAAGGCCGGCAAGGCCGACGGCATGGTCTCCGGGGCCGCCGGCTCCACGGCCGACACCATAAGACCGGCCCTCTCCGTCATAAAGACCAAAAAGGGCATATCCATAGCCAGCTCCGTTTTCCTCATGTGCATGAAGGACAGGGTCCTGGTCTTCGGAGACTGCGCCATAGTCACCAACCCCACGCCCCAGCAGCTGGCCGAGATAGCCATCATAAGCGCCCACACGGCCAAGGCCTTCGGGGTGGAGCCGAGGGTGGCCCTTTTGAGCTATTCCTCGGGCTCCTCCGGAACCGGTCCCGACGTGGACGCGGTGAAGGAGGCGGTCGAAATCGCCAAGAAGAACATTCCCGCGATGTACCCCGAGCTGGCGTTGGACGGTCCGATACAGTTCGACGCCGCCATCGACCCCAAGACCGGCAAGAGCAAGATGCCGGGCTCCCCGGTCGCCGGTCAGGCCACGGTTTTGATCTTCCCCACCCTGAACGCCGGAAACATCGGCTACAAGGCGGTCCAGAGAACCTCCGGGGCCGTCGCGGTGGGTCCCGTGATCCAGGGCCTGAATTCCCCCGTGAACGACCTGTCCCGGGGCTGCACCGTGCCCGACATCATCAACACGGTCGCCATCACCGCCTGCCAGGCGCGGGCCAAGTGACGTCGTCATGAGCGTTTTGGTGGGTTTTCTGGGATACGGCCGCATGGCCCAAGCCATATCGGAAGGTTTGGACCAAAACGGTCTCGCCCCTTACAACAGGCAGCTCGCGAGCGACATGGTCGCCGGTCCCCTGGAGAAGCTCCGGGAAAAGAGGGGTTTCAAAAAGGCCCCCGACAACGTCAGGCTGGCGGAAAAGTCGCCCATAGTGATCATCGCGGTCAAACCCCATCAGATCAGGGGGGTTCTGACCGAAATCAAGGATACCGTCAAGGACCAGCTCATAATTTCCATAGCCGCCGGGGTGACCTTGTCCACCCTGGCCGAGTTCCTTCCGCCCACGGCTTCCCTCGTGAGGGTCATCCCCAACCTCCCGACCTTGGTCGGCAAGGGCGTCACCCTCATGTGCTCGCCCCCCCAAACCCACCCGGAGGACCTGGAAAACGCCAAGAAGATCTTCTCCGCCGTGGGGGAGGTCTTCGAGCTCCCGGAAGCCCTGTTCGACGAGGGGACGGCGGTGTCGGGTTCCGGACCCGCCTACTTCTTCATGGTCATGGAAGCCATGGTGAGGGGGGCGGTGAGACTGGGGCTCACCTGGGACATGGCGAGAAAACTGGTGGTCAAGACCTGCGAGGGGGCGGCCGCCGCGGCCCTGGCGAGACCGGGACAAAGCCTCGCCGAACTGAGGGACCAGGTGACCTCCCCCGGCGGCACCACGGCCGAGGGCCTTTTGGCCCTGGAAGAGGGAAAGATAACGGCCCTCTTCCACGACGCTCTGAAAGCCGCCACGGACAAAGGGAAAAAACTGGCCTAGCGCCCCGCCCCCGGCGGGAAATCCCCGTAAGGCGCGAACGGATTCGAACGGCACCGCGGCGCCGGCCCCGCGGTTTTGACGGGACGGCCGGCGAACACTCCAAAGGCAAATACTTGCAAACGAAAATCCTGCACAAGCTCTTCGCCGACACCTTCGAGACTTCCCTGGAATCCAGGCTCGGCTGTTACGGCGAATTCACCCTTTCCGACGACTTTTGTCTCCGGCACTGCGCCATAGCCCTGGACTGCGCCGTGGCCAAAAATCACATTTTGCAGCACGACCTTCCGGAGGGCGGCTTCACCGTCAGCTTTGCCCCCGCTTACCATGACTGACAGATGAACCGCCTCCCCGGAAAAACCCGAGCGTTTCCTTCCCTTTGCGTCGCCGCTTTGTTGGCGCTTCTCGCGTTTTCGGGCTGCGCCGCCTCGTCGGGCGCCATCTGGTCGCGGGCCGTCAGGAAGAGCTCTCCCTCGGGCTTCGCGCCGGTCAATTTCAGCGTGGAGCCCTTTCGTCTCGCGGGTCTCTTGAAAAAGGGCGAACCCGCGGGCGAGCTCGTGGTTTACCTGGAAGGCGACGGAAGGGCCATCGTGAGGGGCAGGCCCTCCAGCGACCCGACCCCCCGTTTTCAACAATCCCTGGACTTGGCCCTCCTGGACCCGGCCCCTTCGATTCTTTATCTGGCCAGAGTGGGGCAGTACGTGCCCGAGTACGCGGGCACGGAATATCAGACCTATTGGAGCGAAAAGAGGCTTTCCCCCGAGGTCGTGATCTCCTCCTCCAAGGCGATTGACGCGGCGAAAGCCATGTGCGGGGCCGACTTCGTCCATCTCGTGGGTTATTCCGGGGGAGGGGGCTTGGCCGTTTTGCTCGCCGAATCCCGTTCGGACGTCCTGAGCGTGGTGACCGTGGCGGGACTCTTGGACACCGCCTGGTGGACCCAAAACGGAGGCTGGAAACCCCTCGCGGGCTCCTTGAACCCCTCGGATCGGGTGGACCTCATTCTCCGGCTTCCACAAATCCACTTCTACGGCACCGAGGACAACGTCATCCCCCCGAGGCTCTCCCAAATCTACGCCTCCAAGGGGAACTTCGCGGATCTGACCTTGATACCCGTGAAAACTAACCACTACGAGGGTTGGACCGAGGCTTGGGAATCCATTTTGCGAAACCGCGTCTTGCCCCTGCGTAGGAAAATCCCCCGAACCGGGCTCAACGCCATCTGACAAATCCCGAACAATCTAAAAAGGGGTCCCCCGGAGACCCCTTTTTTGATTGAACGAATGACGGGCCAACTGAAAAGGGGTCCCCCGGGGCCCCCTTTTTTTGATTTAACGAAAGACGAGCCAACGGAAAAGGGGTCCCCCGGGGGCCCCTTTTTTTGATTTAACGAAAGACGGGCCGGCGGAAAAAGACTCCGCTTCTTTCCGCCGCTCGGGAAAATCCCCGGAACCGCTCTTAACTCCATCCGGAAAATCCGGAACAACGCGAAGATGCCTCGAGGAACCTCTTTTCGATGGAACGAACGACTGGCGACGGGCGACGGGCGACGGGCGACGGGCGACAAGACGTGGTGTTGATACGGCATATACGCAGATTCAATGATTTCTCCTTCAGAGGAAGAGGTGGTCCCGGAGACAAAGCAGAACATTTCTGCCAGAAAAGCAATGATCACAATTGTCTTCACATCTGCTAGAGGTGGTCCCTGTTGGCGCTGAATCT
>JAITKT010000286.1 GCA_031278225.1 Deltaproteobacteria bacterium | reverse complement strand
GTTTCGGGTCGGGCTCGTAACCGTTGTCCATCATGAATTTCAGAACGGCCAACGGCTTGTCGGCGGCGGAACTCGTCGAAATGTCGGGTATCTCGGCCCCCTTGGCGAGCATTTGTTTCATGAGCGGAATGTTGTTGTCTCTAAACGCTTTGTCCATCTGTCTCTGGTACACGTCTTGGGCTTGGGCGGGCATGGCCGCGGAAAAAAGACAAATCGCGAGTAAAAGCGTCGTCAAACCGAAAAATGTCAAATTCGTTTTCATGTTTTGTCTCCTTGTGATTGATTCGCGTGTCGCGGATTCCTTTCCCCGAATCGTCCGGATTCGCTTGGGGGAGGCGTTCCGCCGCGAAACGTCCCCCCCAAGCCCCTTGGTTTCGCGGCTTTTTCGACGGGATTTCGGCCGAAAAAACCCTCCGACCGCGGGTTTGGTTCCGGGCAGGGGACATTTGGGTCGGGTGTCGGATGAACTCTTCGGGATTTTACGATATTTTCGCGAAAAAACAATATATATATTTCGTCCGAGGCGGGTGACGGGCGGCGCTCTTTCGTCGCGCGCCGGTTTCGCGGGAAGGCGAGGCCTCCTTGGGTGTGGGCCCCGAAAAGGCCGGGGTTCGAACGCTTCCGGGAAGAGATTCGTCCGGCGGTCATTTGGGGATGCATTTGCTTAAGGCGATTTCGACGCTCTCCTCTTTGGTGTCGACATAAAACTTTCCGGGGGAGGATTCTATGTACATCGTGCAAAACACTTTCCATTTGTCGGTGTTGTTGCGATCGTAACCGTTGCAATAACTCAACGTCGATTCCAAATTTTTATAGCCGGAATCTTTTAAAGGTTTGTTTATTGAATTGTCCCATATTTCGGTGGCCGGTTGGTATATGACCGAGATCACCTTTCCTTTTCTGATGACGTCCGTTAATTTTTGCACAAAGGGCCTTCTGCCGCCATCACTGCAACCGGGCACTTTTTCGTATTCTTTGAGCGTGTATTGGGATTTGGATTGGGCGAAAGCCGCCGGGGAAAGCAATAAAACCGAAATCAAGGTCGCCAATAAAATTTTCATGTTGAGTTTCCTCATTGGTTTTTGAACGTCGGAGCGGTTCGGTCCGGGCGCGGAAATCGACCGCGCGGTCATTTGGGGAGGCATTCCCTTAAGGCGGTTTCCCGGCGCTCTTTTTTGGCGTGGCGGTGAAATTAACGGACTTGAATCGTGAAATCAGGGGGCAATACGCGCGCCGCTTGTCCGCGTTTTCTTTTCCGGCGTCGAAACGTCCCCCGCGCCCCTTGGTTTCATGGTTTTTTCGACGGGATTTCCGTCGAAAAACCCCTCCGACCGCGGGTTTGGTTCCGGGTGGGGGACATTTGGGTCGGGTGTCGGATGATCTTTCCGGGATTTTACGATATTTTCGCGAAAAAGCAATATATATTTTTCGTCGGAGGCGGGTGACTCGCGGCGCTCTTTCGTCGCGCGCCGGTTTCGCTGGAAGGCGGGGAAGGAGTCCGGGAGCGCGGAAGGGACGGAAGGGACGGAAGGGACGGAAGAGAAGAGGAGAGGCGGCGGAAGGGGGTTCGGGGTTCGATTCAGCGGTCCCGGGCGACGGGACCGGGGTCGCGTCGTCTTTCGAAATCGGACTTCAGGTCCCTTAACCCTTCCTCGAGGGAGATCGAGGCCCGGAAGGAGAGGTCTCTTTCGGCCCTCGCGGTGGTGCCGAGGGAGGCCGGGGGATCCCCGGGTCGGGCGGGGACAAACCTGGGGGGGAGGGGGTTTCCGGGGAAGAGGCGGGCGAAGGTTTCGAGAAGGCGGTTTATGGACACGGGCTCCCCGGAGCTCACGTTGTAGACCCCGGAGGCCTTTTTCGAAAAGCCGGCGGACATGGTGGCCGAGACGACGTCCCCCACGTGCACGAAGTCCCTGGTCTGGGTGCCGTCCCCGTGAACGACGGGACTTTCCCCGTTCAGGTGGGCTTCCATGAAGAGGGGTATCACCCCGGAGTCCGGGCCGTCGGCGGACTGCCTCGGGCCGTAGACGTTGAAATACCTCAAGACGACGGTGTCGAGTTTCCGGTCTTGCTTGTAGAAGAGGGCCAGGTTTTCCCCGAGATATTTGACCGCGGCGTAAGGGGTGTCGGGTTTGGGAGCGGGGGATTCGTCGTCGTGGGGGGCGGGGAGATCCCCGTAGACGGCGGAGGTGGAGGCGTAGACGAGTCTTTTCACCTTGTGTTTCGCGGCCGAGTCCAGGACGTTCAAAGTGCCCCGGCCGTTCACGGAAAGACAGAGTCCCGGATCTTCCCGGCTCATGGGAACGGAAGCCAGTCCCGCCAAGTGGAAGACCGCGTCGACCCCTTCCAGGCAGAAATCCACCGCGGCCCCGTCCCGGACGTCGCCCAGGACGAATTCGACGTCCCCGGAAATCCGGGCGAGATTTTCCTCTTTTCCGGAGGAGAGGTCGTCCAAGACGCGGACCTCGTTCCCCGCGGCCAAAAGGCCCTCCGCCAGGTGGGACCCGATGAAACCCGCTCCCCCGGTCACGAGGACCCGCGACCGCGTTTCGGTCGTCATCGGGAAAGCCGCGGGGTTTTTGGAAAAAGACTCATCGAAAAGCACCGTTTGTCGGGGGACGGGGAAAACGCGGGGGGGGATCCGGGGAGATCGGGGCCCGGCCGGGGAGTCCGAATCCAAGGCCCCCGGCCCCGTTTTCGGGGTCCCCGAAACGAAACACGGGAGATTATGCGTTCGACGGCGGGCGCCTGTCAATTTCCGGGGGGGCCTTCCCCGCGGGGGCGACGGGCGATTCGCGGAAGGGGGGGAGGGGTGACGGACGGGGAAGGGCGGGCCGCGTCTATCCGCGGTACCCGAACCAGGCCTTTTTGAAGCGGGGGTCGTCCTTGAACTTCCGGAAGGCGGGTTCCCTCGTCGCGACCCTAAAGGTGGGCCAGAGGTAAAGGTCCTCTTCGAGGGCGGCGTGGGCGAGGAGGTCCGCCAGGGAGTCGAGGTCGTTTTCCCGGGCCGCCCAGCGGGCCCTGGCGTAGTTCGAGGAACCGGGGGAGAGGGTTTCCGCCTCCAGGAAGTGTTTTTCGGCTTCCGCGAGGAGGAACTCCTTTTCCCCGGGGATCGCGAGGGAGAGCTCCGCGAGGGTCAGGGCCTTTTCCGAGAGGATGACGGGGAGGAGGGCCGCGTCTTCGGGTGCCGTCGCAGCGTTCTCGCCCGCTTGGGTCAGAAGGATTAAGGCCAGCCTGTGATAGGCGGTTTCCTCGGCCGCGGGGAAGTAACCGGCCGCCGCGGACCTCCGGAGGAAGGAGGCGAGCTGGAGCTTGTGCCAGGGGGGAAGGGTGTCGGGTTCGGAGAGGGTGAGGAGTCTCAAAACCTGGAGGTTGAAATATTTGGCGAGCCTCTCGGACCTGGAGGACTTGGCCCTCGTGAAGGGGGAGAAGTCCGGGGGTTCCATGAAGGCGAGCGTTTTGGTTTCGGACCTGAAGCGGGCCAGGGGGTCCGCGGGGTTTATCCCCCGTTCCGCGGGCACGATCCCGGGGTCGATCGAAGCGTTGGTTTCGAAGGCCCCCAGGGAAAGAAGCTCCAGGCCCTCCCCGTAGCTTTCGAGGACTTCCAGGAAGGCGTTTCTCGCGGGCCTTCCCTTGGCGAAATTCTGGTCGTCGGGCCAGAGGCTCAGGGCCCGCAAACCGCTCATCAGGGCGATCCCCTTCGCGAAGCGGAAGGCCGGTTCCGCGGGGTCCATGTCCGCGAGTCTTCCGGTTATGACGGAAAGAAGGGCCAGGGCGTTACCCCTGAGACCCGGGACCTCCACCCCGAGCTTGTAGACGGAATCGGCCATGGCGACGTGCTCGGAAAGGAAGGGGCTGTTGGTCCGGAGATAAACGTCGAAGGCCACGAGGGCCTCGGCCGCGATCCTTTCCCTGGCCCCGGGAAAGCCCGGGCTTTCCATGGAAACGAGGTCCATGCCCCAGGCGAGCCAGGCCTTTCCGGCGTCGGGTTCCCGGAGACACGCGGAGCGGGAAAGACGGGCCCCCTCGTCGAAGGTGGCCCGGAAGGTCTTGTCGTCGGCCGCGAGTTCCGCGAGTTTCACGGTCACCCTCGCGACGGCCTTGGCGTAAAGAAGATTGTCGGGATTTTGCGACGCCGCCTTTCGGTAGGAAGCGAGCGCCATGGAAAGGACCTTGCGCTTCCTCGCGATTCTTGCCTCGGGCGTCATGGAAAGCAACCAGGAGGAAACCCTCGCGGTCCCGTGCTCGAGGACGTCCCCCTCCTCGAAGGCCGCTTTCGCCGGGTCCGGGCTCTCTTTCTCGTATTCCCGAAATTTTTCCCGGGCAAGGGAAGCCTGGGCGTCAAAGCCCTTTTCCGTGGGTTCGGCGTCGGCCCTGCCGTAGAGTTCCTCCCCCCAGAGGAGGAGGGCGTTCGGGGGTTTTCCCGGAAGCTTTCGGTAGACGAGGAAGAATTTGTCCTTGAGGGCCCGGAGGGCGGTCCTTCCGGAAACGTTCGGGACCTTGGCGTCGGCTTCGAGGAGCTTGTGGTGAAACTCCTCCATTTCGCTTTGATCGAGGGGCAGACCCAGGGCCGTTTCCAAGACCAGAAGAGCCCTTTCGTAGAGCTTTTCCCTCAATTCCCCCTCGGTCTCGAGGGTCGAGAGATTGGAAAGGGTGGCCGCGAAGGCCCACATGACGTCCAGTTTTTTGAATTTCCCGGGATTGTCCTTCCTCAGGACCTCCGTGGGCATACCCGCCCATACCCGGTCGAAGGCCTCGAGGCGTTCGTTCACGGCCTCGAGTCTTTTCCGGGGGTCGGCTATGGCCCGGATCGGGAAAAAGAGTTCCTCCCAATAAGCGGGATTGTGTTCGTGAGAGCCGGAGGCCCGCGCGTGTCTCCGTTCCAGTTCCCCGAAATCCACTTCCCCCCTCGCGAGTCTTCCCCGGTAGGCGAGGTCGGCTATGTAGGGGTCGGACGCGGAAAAGATTTCGGTTTCTTCGGGGGGGAGGGCGTCGAAGGCGATGTCCAAGTCCGCTCTCGCGGCCCTCGCGAACTCCGCCCGCGCCGCGTTCAGAAATTCCTCCCTCGTCCCCGGGTCGTTCGCGAAAAGGGCCCTTATCTCGTAGAGCCTTCCCGTCATCTGGCGGTGTTCGGGGTTTTCCGGTTCGAGATTGGCCATCCGGAAATAAAGGACCAGGGCCTTTTCGACGTTGGCCGCGTAAAGCGTGGCGTCGGGATTGTGGGGAAAATCGGGGGTGAAAAGAAGCTCTTCCGCCTCCGCCGCCAGCGCCGCGACCCTTTTCTTGATTTCCTCCGGCGGGAGGGGGCGCCGGGGTTCGCGTCCCGGGGGCGGGGCCGCGGGCTCCGGCGGGGCGATTAAAGTCAGAAGGGGGGTTTCCGGAAGGGGTTCGTCCCAATGTTCGTCCGGGGAATCGTCACGGATGTCGTCCGCGTCGACCGTTTCGGGGGCCGCGGCGGCCGCCTCGGGTGTTCCCCCGGCGTCGGGCGATTCCGGGGAAACGGACGGCGCGGGCGGCGAAGGGGTTTCGGTGAAATTCGTTTGGGCCGGGAGGGGAGAGGAAAGGAAGAAGAGGAAAAAGGGGAGCGCGAGAAGGAGCGCCGCGGGGG
>JAITKT010000268.1 GCA_031278225.1 Deltaproteobacteria bacterium | reverse complement strand
CGAGGGTGATTTCGCAGTCGTTGGCGAGCCGGAAGTTGGCCTTCAGGGTGTCGACGATGGATTTGAGGTCCCCGGGGTCAAGGCAGCTGGGGGTTCCGCCCCCGAAGTAGACGGTCCGGACGGGCCCCTCGGCGGCCTTCTTGTCCCCCAGGAATTTCAGTTCCTCCCGGACGGCCGCGGCGTAACGGGTCCCGATCCCCCGAGCGGGAGTTTTCCCCGCGAAGCCGCAGTAGAGACAGTGATTCAAACAAAAAGGCACGTGGACGTAAATGGCCAAGGGCCCCGCGGCTTTCCCCAAGAGCTCCGAAAAGATCCGGGGGACCTCGGCGGCGTCCGCGGTCCCGCCCCCGAGACCCGCGTGAATGGTGAATTTTTCGGAAAAAGCCAGGGAGACCGGGTCGTCGGTCACCTTGGCCAGATATTTCGAGGGGTCCGTTTTGGGAGGGACGGGAAAGGGGAAGCCTTCGCCCTGGTTGACTTTGACTGTGTTCATGGGGCACCGGTTGTCGGGACTTGAAAAAGCCCCTGTCCTTGCGGGAAACGGAAAAAGCGGGCGGGGGGGTGACGAGGGGGACGGAGAGAGAGGGACGATCCTCCCCGGGGGGATCCCCGGCGGGGGAGTCGAAAAAAAAAGAAACGGAAAAGCGGAAGCGCGGGTGAAAACCTCGCGCATGACCGATTTTAAACCATAAAACGGGACTTTGAAACAAGGGAATCCGAAAACCCGGAAAACCCGGGGAGGGGGGATTCGACGGCGGCGTTCCCCCGCCGAACGCCCGCGGGGGTCCCGGGAAAAAAGAAATCCGACAAAGGGGGCGCGGGCGGGAAATTCCGACGCGCCTTGGGGTTTTGTCGGCGGGGGAAAAGGAATTTCGGAGAATCGGGCAAGTTTCGAGGACCCGCGGAAGGTCGGAAGAGCCGGGGGGAGAACGGGAAGAAGACCCGCCCTCCGGGGGGCAAGTTATTGAAACTGAGAATCAATATAGATAAAACGGGGGCCCTTGTCAAGCCGCGGGAAGGGGTCGTCCCGAGGCCCCCCGGAATTTCGAAATCCGGGGTCCGGCCCGGGTTTGGGGGCGCCCTCGTCCTCAGTTCGCGGCGGGGGGGTTTCCGGCGGCCTCCGGACCTTCGAGCGGAACGTCCTCGGAAAGGGTGACCGGATCGTTCGGGTAGAGCATGCGGTGCATGAGCTCTATGCCCTTGAGCAAACTGGGGGTGGGCCGCGAGATGAGCTCTTCCGGGATCTTGTAAACCCTTTCGTTCCGGAAGGCCGGAAGGAGTTGATAGATGTCCCTCGAAAGAATCACCTCCAGGGGGACCGTATTCATGGGGCCGTTCTGGGAGATGAAGACGTCCACGAGGTCGGCCTTTTCGAGGAGCTTTTCCGGGCCGTAGTTGGCCACGACCAGGCCCTTTCTCGCCGCCTCGGCGTCCCCGGCGACGTTTTTCCCCCCGGCCATGTTCAAAACCCAGACGGGAATGGATTCCGGGGTGAAGGTCTTTATCTCCCTGTGGACCGACTCCAAAAAGACCCCCGGCTTGTCCGTTCGGGCGCCGTACGCCTCGTAGGGAACGAGCTTTTCCTTGAAGTCGGAGACGAGCTTCGCGGCCGTTTCCGGGGGAAGACCGCAGATGGCCCCGATCTCGGCCCAGTAGTCGTAGAGGTCGGAATGGTCGACTGTCTGTTTCACCCAGACCTCTATCCCCGAGTTTTTGAGGCTGTCGAAGAGGTGGGAGTTGGAACCCAGGTGCTGGGGCCTTATGAGAACGATGTCCGGGTTCGCGACCAGGAATTTTTCCACGTCGTCCTGAACCGAAAACTTCTCGGGCCAGGTCCAGCCCCTGACCTCGGGACCGTCGTAGGTCTCCTGCAGCGACACCCCCACGAGGCTGTCCCTGGCTCCCAAACGGATGAGGACCTCGGTGTGGGCGGCGTAGAGGCTTATTATTCTCTTGTTCTTCTTCTCCAGGGCCCGAAGTTCCCCGGAACCCCCGAAGGGAGCGGGAAGGAACGAAAACCCGACAAACGCGACCGCGAAGGTCAGAAGGAAGACAAGCCCTTTGGAACCGATCTTTTTAATCCCGAAACCGTCGTTTCCCGTCATTCCGCCACCTCGAATCTTCCCCGGGTCGCGTCCGCCCGGGAGCGGGGGAGGTTTTTTTCGCGAAACGCCCCCCCGGGAATCATGAAAAATCAAGGGCGCCCGCCGCGGGGACGCGAGCCCGCGCGGCGGACGCCCGTGGAATCGTCAAAACGCGATCAAGCCGTCGCGTCGGCTATTTCCCCGCGTTGTCCTTGGCCTCTTTGGCCTTGACGACGGGCTCGACGGCCTTCAGGTGCTCGATGAAGATGTCCGCGAAGTCGTCCAAGGAACCCAGGCCCTCGAGGTGGGTCGTCACGTTGAAGCCCTCGGCCTTGAGGACGCTTATCCAGCTGTCGGGCTCTTCCCCGGCCATGTCGTTCCTGGCGTGGTCACCCGCCACCACCATCATGGGAGCCAGGAAAACGTTCGCGGGGGCCCCGGCCGTTTTCTTGATGGCCGCGCCGATTTCCGCCGCGTGGGGCGGGGACTCGACGGTCCCGATGTAGATGTTGGGATTGTAGGCCTTGCGCAGGGCGGCCTGGAGCTTGGAATAGATCTTCTGGCTCAGGTGCTCGTTCCCGTGACCCATGAGGACCAGGTTGGCGTCGGCCGCGACCGCCTGGTCGACCAGGGGCTTCAGGGCCGCGACGGCGCGCTCGAGATACTTGGGCTGGCCGTCACCGAGACCGAAGGCGGGGGCCCCGAGGCCGATCCACGGGAAGGGCTTCAAGACCGGCTTCACGGTGTTGTAGCCGTCCAGGGCCTTCACGAGCCTCTCGAGGTCCGTGTACTCCTCGCCGTCCGTCACGTGGAGGGACTGGACGAGAATCAGGCGGGCGCCCTCTTCCTGGATTCCCGCCAGGACCGTCAAGGCGTTTTTGATGTCGTAGATCTCCGGGGGCACGGACTTGTTGGCCTTGTCGTTCCTGAACTTCTTGTCCTTGGCCCTCTCGTGCCAAATGTCCCTGATGATGTTGGAGGTGAAGGCCAGGTGCACGTCGTAATCCGGGAAGGCCGCGACCACCCTCTTTTGGACGTTCAGGATGGACTGGAGTCCCTCGAGGTCCGTGGTTCCGAAGGCCGCGAGGACTATCGCCGGCTTCTGGGGCTTCCTCTCGAAGGCGGAGGCGTCGCCGCTGAAGATCAGCTGGGTCGCCGCGGCCGCCAAGAAGAAAGCGATGACCGAAAGTGAAAGAATCATGCTTAAGTCTCTCCTCATAAGACAATTCTTCTGATGGTGCTTCATGTTGTGTTCCTCTGTTGATGGGCGGGGATTGCCCCGCGTGAAAAATTTTTAACGGAATGTTGCGGAAAAAGGCCAAAAAATATAAAAAAAAGCGGCCCCGCTTCGCGAACGAAGAGGAACCGCGACCGTATTCGCGCGGGATCGGGCGCTTTTCTCCCTTTGCCGCGGGGGCCGCGCCGGGCGCGGGCAACGCGTTCTTCGGGAAAAAATGCCTGCGGAGGCGGGTTTTCTGACTTCCGGATCGTCGTTTGGTCCCAAGCCTTCCCCCCCGGGGAAAAACCGCGGGAAAAATTCCCGCGGGCGTACCCGGAAAGTGACCGGCTTCAAGCCTCGACAAGACCAAACTCCCCGGTCACAGCGGCGGTACCGTGACAGATTTTGACTGTCTTCCCCATTGAGCCGTGAGGCGCCGTCCGAACCGAAATCTCAACAATAATCCGATATTCCGACTCTCGATCGATTACTCGTGAAGTTGTAAACGATTGCCTCCTTTTTGTCAAGCTTTCCGCGAAAGCCGACGCCGCGGGAAAAATTGTTTCGCGGAAGTTTTCACACACAACATTTTGTGTCAAACAAAATGATTGACCGAGTCGCGCCGGACGACGCGAAGCTATATTGTTTTTCGACGCGCTCCCAAGCGCCCCCAAAGCGCTCCCGCGCCGCGCGCGGAAAAACCAAAGACCCGACAACGAATCGATGACGAATCATTCCCGCGGGCGTTTCGGGCGCCGACGCGCGGAAACCGACGCCAAGGCGCGCTTCCGCGAAGGACGGGGGAAAGCC
>JAITKT010000224.1 GCA_031278225.1 Deltaproteobacteria bacterium | reverse complement strand
ATGTCGGTGACCACGAACATCGCCATGGAGGGAACCAAGGTTATTATTATGCCGGCGTAGAGACCGTTCACCGTCTGCGGCAACACGGTCCTTAAAAACCTGGTCCTTTTGGAGCTGTAGAGGTCCTTCGCCGCCTGATCCAAGGTCCAGTTCAGGCGTTCCACGCTCGCGTAAAGAGGAAGCGCCATGAACGGCAAAAAGGTCGAAATCATCCCGAGGTACACCGCGAAGGCGCTCGGGTAAAGAGCCTCGCCGGGCTCGACGAGTCCCAACGCCGCGGGGATCCGGCCCAAAACGCCGGGGTCCAGGATCAGCTGCCAGGCGTAGGTTCTTATCACGACGTTGGTGCAAAAGGGAACCATCAGCAGGGTCAGCCAAACGAAGCGGGCGAGAGCGCTTTTCCTGGCCGCTATGTGGAAACAAAGGGGGTATGATATGATCACGCACCCGATTGTCGTTATGGCCCCGTCGATGAAACTTCTTCCGAGAATTTTGAAAAAATGAGGGCTCCAACCGAAAATGTTGAATCCCAGAAGCCTCGCGAAGTTGTCGAGGGTAAGGGTCCATTCTATGGTCCCGTAGGGACCTTTTTGAAAAAAAGACAACAAGACGAGGCTCAGGCAGGGAAGGCCCAAAAACACGACTATGCAGAAAAGACCCGGGAAAATCAAGGAGGCGGTGACCAACCTGTTTAACCCGCTTCCGAAAGGGTCTTCGTCCTTTTTTTTGAGTTTTTCTTTCATTTTCGCGACTCCCGAGGCGAGACGCGGGTCACCTTTCGGAGGGAAAGGCGACCCGCGTCGAAGATCCGATTCCGGAACGGTCCGAAATCAGAATCACGCCGCGGTCGATGTCGCTGACAAGGGGGAGGCGGAAAGGGTCGATTGCGCTTGGGGGACGGGAGCTGAGTCGCGGTTCCTTTTTTCGACCAAGTCACCGGCGTTGTCCTCGCGGCCGACGGGGGTCGACTCGGGGTTCGCGGTCGTCCGGGACAACATGACGATTTTTTTTGGGGAGAATCCGAGGAATATCTCCTTGCCTTCCGCGAGGTCCAAATCGACCTCGGCGTCGGTGCGAACCAGAAGTCTCGTCGCGGAACCTTCCCCGGGCGCTTGGGAATCCGCGTAATACTCCTCGCCGTGGACGTTGGCGATCTCGAAGAGAATTTCCATGTCGTATCCCCGGTAGTTGGTCTTCAGGATCTTGGCCTCCACGACGGAAGGGTCTGTCGCCCCCGGAGGATTCGATTTCGATTCGGGGATTATCTCGACGGATTCCGGGTTTATAGGGTCTGTCGCCCCCGGAGGATTCGATTCCGATTTGGGGATTATCTCGACGGATTCCGGGTTTATGAGGAAATGGCTGACGTCTTCGGGGAGATCCTCGTCGAATTCGAGTTTGACGAAGGGCAAAATGGCCCGCTTGGCGCAGTTCTCGTCCCTCTTGAAAGCGAAGGTGTTGCTTTTACCCATGAAATTCGCGACGAAGGTGGTTTTCGGCCGGCAGAAGATGTCTTTCGGTTTTCCCTGCTGGACGATCTTGCCTTCGTGCAAAATGGCCATTTCGTCGGATATGGCCATGGCGTCTTCCCTGTCGTGAGTGACGATGATGAAAATGTTTTCCAGTCGCTTCTGGAGGTCCCGGAGATCCTGACAGACTTTGGCCTTCAGGTAATCGTCCAGATGGCTCAAGGGTTCGTCCAAGAGAATCACCTTGGGTTTGTTCACCAGAGCCCTGGCCAGGGCCACGCGCTGCTGCTGACCGCCGGAAAGCTGGTCGGGAAATTTTTCCTTCAGTTCCGTGAGATTGAGGTCCTTGATGACCTTTTCAACATCATCGCTGTACTCCGTTTCGGGTATGCCTTGCGCTTCCAATCCGAAAGTTATGTTTTCGTACACCCTGTAATGCGGAAACAAAGCGAAATTTTGAAACACGAGGTTTATGGGCCTGTCGCGGGCGGATAAATTCGTGATGTCCGTGCCGTTAAGCGATATTTCACCCGCGGAGTGTTTCTCCAAACCGGCGATTATTTTCAAAAGGGTGGATTTCCCGCAACCCGAAGGGCCCAAAAGGGCAAAAAAAGTATTGGGTGCGACGTCGAGGTTGATCTCGTTCAAAACGACGTTTCCCGCGTTGTCGTAGGTCTTGGAAACGTTTTTTATCTCGAGTCCCTTTTTCGGGTCATCGGGTATGAATTTGGCGTCGCGGGGATTGTTGGGAGAAGGAAGTCCGTACAAGACCGACTTGGCCAATTGAAAAAAACTAATGGCGATGTTTCCCAATTTTTGTCATATGCCTCCCATAACGCCTTGGCGGGCGGTTTCGGATAGAAATCGTTTGTTTATGGCGCCCCGGGGGCGCCGAGCATTTCGGGGGGCGTCGCGCCCCGCGAATGTTCAGGGGAATGTCTTAACGCGACCTCGGGGGACGGATCCCGCCAAAGTCGGCGGCGTTCACCGAATAATCAAGGTTCTATTTGAAACCGGTCATTGCGAAAGCCAAGACGGGAGAAGCTTTTCACTACGGTCTGCGCCTCCTTCGCGGGAAGTCGGGGAAAATCGGATTTCGGCTCTCTCGCGGGTCATCCGCCACCGCGGACGAGCGAGAGGGAAGGCCAAGTTACCACAGAGGCCGGCCGGGGGTCAAGGTTTTTTTCCGCGGTCACTTTCGAGGTTCCCGGCTTGGTTTTCCCCCTTCCGGGAAGGGAGCGGCCGGGGTCGCGTTTCGAAAGGTCCCCCGGTTTCCCCGCGCGGTCTCCCGGGGGGTTTGGCGGGGGGAGCCGACGGGGTTTTTCCGGGGGTTTTCCCCGGGTTGCCCGCCGGTCGACCCGGGTCATTCTTTTCGGACGTTTGGCCCGAACCTTGAAGCTCCCCCGCGGGCGGGGATTTTCCAAGGCGAAAATCATAAAGTGTTCAAGGAGACATGTCAATCGAAATGGTCAAGAACGCAAAGCATGCCAAATTACGATATTATCTGTTATATAATAATAATATACACATACTTGGGTTTATGTCCGGACCTTGCCGCGAACAGGCGACCGGCGCGCCATCGGACTCGAAAACCGTCGGATTTCCGTTATTTACGGCCGGGTCAATTTTATCGCGGGCGGACGTTTTTTGTCAAGAAGTCGGTTTCTACCCCCATCGCGGGCGAAAAGCCGGGCTTTCGCCGCGGGTCGGCGGGAAAGGTCGTCTTTCGTCCCCGCTTCGCGGGCTTTCGCGACGGCCGGACGGGCGGTTCCGCGCCGCTCTTCCGACCGCGGCGGGAGCGGGGCGGGTCGCGGCGGGGGCGTCGCCGGGCGGGGGGACTACAAAAGGCTTAACCCGAAGACCTCCAGGATGAAGTTGCGGCCGTTGGCGGACAGAATGGTTCTTTTCGCGTCCGGCCTGTGGTTGAACTGCTTGTATTCCTGGATGGTGATCTTTTCGAACTTTTTGAACACCTTCGAGAAATAGCTGCGTTCGTTGTAGCCTATGTATTCGGCGACGTCCGATATGGTGTGATTGGTGAAAAGAAAGGAGAGCTTGGAAATGATGAGTGTGCGGATGTGGATGTATTCCATGACGCTTATGTTGAAGCACTTCTTGAATATTCTGCTCAAGTGCCCCTGACTTATGAAACAATTTTTCACGAGCTTGTCCAAGCCGATGTTTTCCGTTATGTTTTTGTCCAGAAAAGAAAAGACGTTTTTCAGGCGGTCGTTGGCTTTTACGCTTCTCGTTATGAAAATCGAGTTCATGATGTAAAACAGGCACAGCTCCACTATCCTGTCGATCGACAGGAGGGTCGGGTCGGATATCGGGAACGGCGAAATCACCGGATGATTGTGGTTGATGTCCGAGAGGGCCGTATGAATGTTGTTGAGCTTGACGTTTAAGTTGGAGGTGTTTCTCCCCGCCTCTTCCTGAAGCGAGA
>JAITKT010000189.1 GCA_031278225.1 Deltaproteobacteria bacterium | reverse complement strand
CACCCCCTGTCGCGAGGGTTCCACCCGCATGCTGAACATCCTCACCAACATCACCCAGGGCAAGGGCAAACCCGGGGACATCGAGCTCCTGGAAGAACTGGCCCGCAACATCAAGCTTTCCGCCCTCTGCGGCTTGGGACAGACCTGCCCCAACCCCATCCTCTCCACCATCCGCTACTTCAGAAACGAATACGAGTCCCACATCTACGACCACAAGTGCCCGGCGGGCCAGTGCGTGGATCTCCTGACTTATTGGATCAACACGGAGAAATGCGTGGGTTGCGGGGCCTGCAAGAAGATCTGCCCGGTGTCCGCGATTGACGGCTACAAGAAGGAGCCCCACATCATCGACACCAACAAGTGCATCAAATGCGGATCCTGCATCGACGCCTGCAAAAAGCAGAAAGCCATAGAGAGGAAGTAGGCAGACCCATGAGCAAAAACGTCACCCTCACCATAGACAACCAATCCGTCACCGTCCCCGCGGGCGTCACCATCTGGGGGGCGGCCCGCAAATTGGGCATAAACATCCCCACCCTCTGTCACCACTTCGACGTCAAACCCTACGCCGGCTGCCGGGTCTGCCTCGTGGAGGTGGTGGGGGGAAGGGCCCTCGCCGCGGCCTGTTCCTTCCCCGTGACCGACGGCCTCGTCGTCCTCACCAACTCCCCCAAGGTCCGGGAGGCCCGCCGTCTGGTGGTGGAGCTCCTCCTCGCGAACCACCCCCACGACTGCCTCACCTGCGACCGCAACCAAAACTGCGAACTCCAGAAGATAGCCCTGGACCTGGGCGTGAAGGAGATCCGCTTCGAGAAGTCCAAGCCCACCTGGGAGGTGGACACCACCAGCCCCAGCCTCGTGCGGGACCCCAACAAGTGCATCCTCTGCGGCCGCTGCGTGCGCTTCTGTTCCGACAAGCAGACCTGCGCGGTCTACACCTTCGCGAACCGCGGCTTTTCCTCCATCGTCACCCCGGCCTTCGGGAAGGGCCTGGGGGAAGTGGCCTGCACCCTTTGCGGCCAGTGCTCCACCATCTGCCCCGTGGGGGCCATAACGGTCAAGGACGACACGGAAAAGGTCCTGGAGGCGATTGACGACCCGGAAAAGGTCACGATCGTCCAGACGGCCCCCTCGGTCCGCGTGGCCCTGGGCGAGATGTTCGGGGACGCCCCGGGCTCCATCGTGAACGGAAAGATGGTCGCGGGCCTCAAGAGACTGGGCTTCGACAGGGTCCTCGACACCAACTTCACCGCCGACGTGACCATCATGGAGGAGGCCACCGAATTCCTCCACAGGCTGGAGAAGAATCGGGACATGCCCATGATAACCAGCTGCTCCCCGGGCTGGATAAACTTCATGGAGATGTTCTATCCCGACCTCATTCAGCACCATTCCAGCTGCAAGAGCCCCCAGCAGATCTTCGGGGCCCTGGTCAAGACCTACTACGCCGAAAAGGAGGGCATCGACCCCGCGAAGATCGTGTCGGTCTCCATCATGCCCTGCACGGCCAAGAAGTTCGAGTGCACCCGTCCCGAGATGAACGCCTCCGGGCACCAGGACGTGGACATAGTCCTCACCACCCGGGAGCTCGGGAAACTCTTCAAGTCCTGCGGGGTCTCCTTCAACGAGCTCAAGCCCCAACCCTATGACCCGGTCATGGGCATCGGGACCGGGGCCGGGACCATCTTCGGGAACACCGGCGGCGTCATGGAGGCGGCCCTCCGGACGGCCTACGAGGTCGTCACCAAGAAGACCCTCGCCGCCATCGAGTTCACGGCCATCAGGGGTCTCGGGGGCCTCCGCGAGGCGGAGATAGACCTCGAGGGAACCAAGATCAAGGTGGCCATCGCCCACGGTTTGGGGAACGCCCGCCAGGTCATGGAAAACATCAAGGCCGGAAACCCCAGGAAGTGGCACTTCATCGAGGTCATGGCCTGCCCCGGGGGCTGCATCTCGGGAGGCGGCCAGCCCATCAGCCACGACATGAACTACCGTTCCAAGCGCATAGCCGGCCTCTACGACGACGACAGGCACCTCGCCCTCCGCAAGTCCCACGAGAACCCGGAAGTGAAGCTCCTCTACGAGACCTTCCTCAAGGACGGACCCGGGGGCCACAAGTCCCACGAGCTGCTCCACACCACCTTCCACAACGCCCACATGGACCTCTTCACCTGACGGGCGTAAGCCCGGAATCGTTCCGATTCGCCCCCCGGCGAATCCCGACAACGGAAAGGCCGGAATCGCTTCCGGCCTTTTCGCTTTCCCGGGGCGGTCTTTCCCCCGGAGCCCGCCGGAACGCCGGCGACGCGGACGCGCGCGAAAGGTCGCCGTTTCTTTATGTATTTACATATAAATAAACTTATCATATGAATTCATATGCTTATTATAATATCCTAACATCATAAAACATTGGTTATGTTCATAAAATAAATGACAATAAGCCATGGACAGTTATTATGACTTAACATCGCTTAAATTGCGGTCACTTACGCCGGGTAAAATCAAGACATCGTCCGCCGGGCGCCCGGGGGCGCCGTTTTTTTACCGGCCAAAGTTTTTTTTGTCATTTTATGATACAATTGCCGCCAAGATCTCGTATAAGAGAAAAATCAAAACACGGGACATCATTTCAAAAACGAAAACCGCGCGACCGACGATCCCCTTGGTTCGTCAACAAAATATCCGTTTTCAACGCGACGAAACCGCCCCCGCCTCGCGCCGACCCCTTCGGGGCGTTTCGCGGCCGCCCCGCGAAGGACCGCCCCGGGCCGGGGAACGTTTTGGGGGGGGGGGACCTTGCCGTTTCGGGGGGACCGCGAACCTTTCCGGAGCGATTTCGAGGCGTTCGTCGCGACAAAGAGACATCGAGGCTCACGACAATGGGACATCTTTCGCCTGTCATAACCACCATCGAGGAAAAGTGCGTCAACTGTCAGAGATGCATATCCGCCTGCCCGGTCAAGTACGCCAACGACGCCAGCAACGGCAAAACCGTGAAGGTCGTCCACGACCGTTGCATCGGCTGCGGACACTGCCTTGAGGCCTGTCAACACGGCGCCAGGGTGGGAATCGACGACTTCGACGAATTCGTCAAGGACGCGAGGGAAGGGGTCCCCATGATCGCGATAGTGGCGCCGGCCGTGGCGGCCACCTTCCCCAACCAATACCTCCAGTTCAACGGCTGGCTCCAAAGTCTCGGGATCCAGGCGGTGTTCGACGTGAGTTTCGGGGCCGAGCTCACCATAAAGTCCTACGTGGAGTACATAAAAACCAACAACCCCAAGACGGTCCTGGCCCAGCCCTGCCCGGCCATAGTCTCCTACTGCGAGATCTATCATCCGGAGCTCATAAGGTTCCTGGCCCCCGTGGACAGCCCCATGCTCCACAGCCTCAAGATGATAAAGTACTATTTCCCCGACTACGCGAAGCACAAGGTGGCGGTCATGTCCCCCTGCTACGCCAAGAAGAGGGAATTCGACGAGACCGGCTACGGGGACTACAACGTCACCTTCATAAGCCTCAAACGGCATCTCGAGGAGAACGGCGTCTTTCTGGACGATTACCCCAAGGTCCACTACACCGATCCCCTGGCCGAAAGGGCGGTCCTCTTCTCCACGCCCGGCGGTCTCATGATGACCGTGGAGCGTTACATCCCGGACATAGTCCCGCAAACCCGGAAGGTCGAGGGCCCCGACACCATCTACGCCTACCTGAACACCCTCCCGCAATCCATAGACAGCGGCTACGCCCCCCTCCTCATCGACGCCCTGAACTGCGAAGCCGGTTGCAACGGCGGACCCGGGGTCCCGGAGAGGGCCGAGAGGAGTCTCGACGAGCTCCACTACCTCGTGACGGAAAGGAGCCGCAAGTTGAGGAATTACTACAAGGGCAAGGTCAAGAAAAAAATGTTCGGGCAAAAATCGGCCGACGAGACCGTGAACGACGTGGTCGCCGAGTTTTGGAGGCCCGCCCTCTACCACAGGACCTACGTGGACCATTCCCGCAACTACCCGTACGAAAGCCTCACGGAAGACCAGAGGGACAAGATAGCCGTGAGCCTCGGCAAAGGCAACAACACCAAGTTCTTCAACTGCCCCAGCTGCGGTTACAACTCCTGCGAAAAGATGATCATGGCCATCCACCTCGGCTGCAACAAATCCGACAACTGCCACCACTACCTCCTTCAAAAGACGACGGAGGGCAGGGAACGCCTTCTCGAGATCCTCACCAACATCACCTCCATCAGGAGCTCTGTGGACGGGGCCCACGATTCGGTCGAGGGCATGTCGGAGGACATAAATTCCATCAAGGACTACTCTTCCAAGATAGGCATAATCCTCAAGAGCATAGAGGACATCTCCTTCCAAACCAACATCCTCGCCCTTAACGCCGCGGTGGAAGCGGCCAGGGCCGGCGACGCCGGGGCCGGTTTCGCCGTCGTGGCCGACGAGGTCCGCAATCTCGCCTCCCGAAGCGCTTCCGCGGCCACGGAGTCCCGGGTCATGATCGAAAAGACCCAGGCGAGCGTGGAAGCCGGTTTCAAGAGCGCGAAAAAAGTCCAGAACGAAATCGACGACCTCCGCGCGACCACCGCGACGGTCACGCAATCCATAAGCGAGATAGAGAGAAAGCTCTGATCGATCCCGCCCGGGACGGTAACCCTTCGCGCGGGCGAAGCGAAAAAGCCGACCGCGACAATACCATTCCCAAAGGCCCCGGGTTCCGGCCCGGGGCTTTTTTTTCGTTCTTTCGCTTCCCCGACCGCCGAAAAAAAAGACGCCCCGCGCGAGGGCCAAAGGCAAAACCGTTATTTTGACGGAAAAATGTCCGGGGCGTTCTTTTTTTTGGCGAAATTCGACGTGAAAAACCGGCGCGGCGTTCGCGGGCGGGTCCGACGCCCCGGTTAACGCCCGCGACGCGCGATATTGAGATTCAAACGTTCGCCGCGAACGCCGGCGGGTAATTTTAAGACATTTTCAAAACCGCGGATAACGCCGGTTTTCCGTCGCGAAGTATTTTCCCCGGTTTTGTGATACAATCCCCCGGCGAGACATTTCACAAGTCAATAAATAAAACTTTGCGACGCGGAACGGGCGACGAAGCCGCCTCAATGACGACGCGGACGGATTGATTTGATATAATGGGATTTTCGCGAAACCGGCGCCGAATTCGCCGGGGGGCCCGGGAACCGATCCGCGGAACGTCGCGACATTAACGGGTTATCGAACGGATTCGGGTGAAAAACCCCGACCGGCAAAATTTTGTTTTTTTTTCGCGAGCGACCACAACATGTCGCGGAAACCGAAAAAAATCGTTTTAAAAACCGGTTTCCGAACTCTAGACAACCGACGCGGAAAACATGAATTTTACCGCGTCGGCCGCTCCTTCCGGGGACATGAAAACAACGGGGATTTCCGCGGCTCCGCGGCCGTTTGGGGCTCGGATCCGCGGAGGAACCGATCCGTCGCGGGTCCGTCGCGGGTCCGTCGGCTCTTTCCGGCGATTCCGGTTTTCCCGAAACGCCCGGCGTTTCCGGACGTTTTTTTGTGATTCGAACGACAAACCAACATCGAGGCTCACGACAATGGGACATCTTTCGCCAGTAATCACCACCATCGAGGAAAATTGCGTCAACTGCCAGAGATGCGTCTCGGTCTGCCCGGTCAAGTACGCCAACGACGCGAGCAACGGCAAAACCATAAAGGTCGTCCACGACCGTTGCATAGGCTGCGGACACTGCCTTGAGGCCTGTCAACACGAAGCGAGAGTGGGAATCGACGATTTCGACGACTTTTTGAGGGACGTCCGGGAGGGGGTGCCCATGGTCGCGATTGTCGCGCCGGCCGCGGCGAGCACCTTCCCCAACAAATACCTCCAATTCAACGGCTGGCTCATGAGCCTGGGCATCCGGGCGGTGTTCGACGTGAGTTTCGGGGCGGAGCTCACCATCAAGTCCTACGTGGAGTACATAAGGACCAACAACCCCAAGACGGTTCTCGCCCAGCCCTGCCCGGCCATCGTCTCCTACTGCGAGATCTACCACCCCGAACTGATAAGACACCTGGCCCCGGTGGACAGCCCCATGCTCCACAGCCTCAAGATGATAAAGTATTATTTTCCGGACTTCGCCAAGCACAAGGTGGCCGTGATGTCCCCCTGCTACGCCAAAAAGCGGGAATTCGACGAGACCGGCTACGGGGATTACAACGTGACCTTCATAAGCCTCAAGAGACACCTGGAGCAAAACGGCGTCGTTCTGGACGACTACCCCAAGGTCCACTACTCCGATCCCCTGGCCGAAAGGGCGGTCCTCTTCCCCACGCCCGGCGGTCTCATGTCCACGGTGGAGCGCTACATCCCGGACATAGTCCAACACACGAGAAAAATCGAAGGCTGCGGCACGGTCTACGAGTATCTGAACAAGCTTCCGGAAGCCCTCGAGAACGGCCACGCCCCCCTCCTCATAGACGCCCTGAACTGCGAAGCCGGTTGCAACGGAGGCCCCGGGGTCCCCGGGAGGATGGAAAGAAGCCTGGACGAACTCCACTTCCTCGTGACGGACAGGAGCCGCAAGCTCAAGAGCTACTACAAGGGCAAAGTCAAGAAAAAAATGTTCGGGCAAAAAACGGCCGACGAAACCGTGAACGAAGTGGTGGCCGAATTCTGGAGGCCGTCACTTTACCACAGGACTTACGTGGACCATTCCCGCAACTACCCGGCCGCGAGCCTCTCCGAGGAACAGAGGGACAAGATTGCCGAAAGCCTCGGAAAAACCAACAACACCAAGTTTTTCAACTGCCCCAGTTGCGGCTACAACTCCTGCGAGAAGATGATCATGGCCATCCACCTCGGCTGCAACAAATCCGACAACTGCCACCACTACCTCCTTCAAAAGACACTTGAGGGAAGAGAGCGTCTTTTGGAGATCCTCACCAACATCACCTCCATCAGAAGCTCGGTGGACGGGGCCCACGACTCGGTCGGGGACATGTCCGAAGACATCGATTCCATAAGGGACCTCTCGTCCAAGATAGGCACCATCCTGAAAAACATCGAGGACATCTCTTTCCAGACCAACATCCTCGCACTGAACGCCGCCGTGGAGGCCGCGAGGGCCGGCGACGCCGGGGCGGGATTCGCGGTCGTGGCCGACGAGGTCCGGAACCTCGCCTCCCGAAGCGCGGCCGCGGCCACCGAATCCCGGATCATGATTGAAAAAACCCAGGCGAGCGTGGACGCGGGCTTCAAAAGCGCGACAAAAGTGCAGCGCGAAATCGACGACCTTCGCGCCACGACCGCCTCGGTCACGGAATCCATAAACGAAATAGAGCAAAAGCTTTAAACCCGCCGGGCGACCGGGGGGCCTTCCCCCCTCGGGAAATCAAGGGGGGAAGGCCCGCCCTCGTCTTCCCGAAGGCCCCGGACGCCCGCCCGGGGCCTTTTTCAATCCCGGGCCCCGGGAAAATCCCCACCTTCCCTTCTTTCCCGCGTTCCCCGTCTTTTCCTTCTTTCCGGTTTTCCCCGTCTTTCCCTTCTTTCCCGTTTTCCCCGTTTTCCCCGTCGCGACGATTTTTCGGGCTCCCCGAGGGATCCGGGTTTGACCAGGATCGGATCCGACCCGCGGGTCCGTCAATGACGGGCCGGGGCAAAGGCCGACGATTGGCCGCTTTGTCCGCCGCTTGCTTTGTCGCCGGTTTTTTTATACAATGAACGCGGAATTTTCAATATTTCGCGCGTTTCTTTTTCCGCGAAAGAGCGTCCTTTCCGAGG
>JAITKT010000166.1 GCA_031278225.1 Deltaproteobacteria bacterium | reverse complement strand
CCCGGGCGTCGCGGCGAGGCACGTTCTTCCGGGTGTCCTCCCCAAAACCCTCACGCTCTCGATCATGAAGTTCCCTTCGGTCATGGTGAGCGTCGCGGCTTACTCCTTCCTGGGCTTTTCCGCCCAGCCCCCCACCGCCGACTGGGGGGTGATGCTGGCCGACGGAAGATTCTATCTCTCGGACCATCCCCTCCTGGTTCTCTGGCCGACCCTGACCTTTTTCGTCCTGGTCCTCGCCCTGACCCGCCTGGGCGAGAGTTTCCGGAACCGCTGACCCGACGCGATTCATTTTGATTTCTTTGACGTTCCGCGCGGGGAAACCGCGGGAAAAGTGCCGCCCATGAACGATTCCGCCGAAAAACCGGAAGACGTCAGCTCCGGGGGAACCGCGAACGTTTTGCCCCTTCTGGAATTGAAGGGTCTCACGGTGAGCGTCCGGGACCCGAAGACCGGGACGAAAAAGACCCGCGCAGGGAAAGCCGCGACCGGGGCCGGAAACGAAGGAAAGGCGGTGGGAAGGGAAAACGCGGCGGCGGGGGAGGGGGCTTCCCCGTTCGGGCGGAAAAAGATCGTGAACGACGCGAACCTCCAGCTGTGGCCGGGAAAGGCGACCTTCCTCGAGGGTGACTCGGGAAGCGGAAAATCGACCCTGGTTCGGGCAATCGCGGGAATCGCGGACGACAACCTCGAAGTGGAGGGGAAAATCCTCTTCAAGGGAACGGATCTCCTCGATGTCCCCCCCGAAGTTTGGAGGAAAGCGAGAAGGGAGTCCTTTTCGGTAATCTTCCAGGACCACGCGGGGGCCATGGATCCGGTGAGAAGAATCAAATCCTCCCTTCTCGCGCCTTATCCCGTCTTTTCGCGCGCGAGAAAGAAGGTCCTCGAAAACTTCGGGGAGCTGATGACGAGGCTCGGCCAAAAGGACCCCGAAAAGGTTCTCGGCCGCTTCCCCCATGAACTCAACGCCGGTTTGTCCCAGGCGGTCTCTTTGGCCATGGCCCTGAGGCCCGGAATATCCGTTCTCCTGGCCGACGAGCCCGAAGCCAACCTGGGAGCGGAACTCAAGAGGGCTTTTTTCGGGGAACTTCTTCGGGCCAAGAAAAGCGGGCTTTCGTTGTTGCTCATAAGCCACGACGGGGAGTGGGCCCGGGCCCTCGCGGACGAGACGGTTTTCGTCGAAAAGGGGAGAATCGCCCCGGCCCCCGCCGCGGAAAAGCGGCGGAAAAACTTCGAAGCGCGCGGGTCCGCGATTCCGGGGGGCCGGGGCTCCGTCGCCACAATACTCGCCGACTCCCTCCGCCGGGCCCGGAACCGCGACGAATCCGCCGCCGCGCGCCCGATCTCCGGCCGCTCCCGCCCCCTGGTCGTCGCGAAAGATTTGGAGAAGACTTACCTCCGCGGGGACAAAGAGGTCAGGGCCTTGAAAGGCGTGAGTTTTACCATTCTCCGGGGGGAAACCCTGGGCGCCGCGGGGGAGTCGGGTTCCGGGAAGACGACTCTGGCCAAGATCCTCGCGGGACTCGAAAAGCCCGACAAGGGGACCCGCGAGTGGTTCGGGAGCTTCCGGGGAAAGGACCGAAATCGTCCGAGGCTCCATTTGGTCTTCCCCCCGGGGGCCGAGGCCTTCAATCCCGGGCACCGGGTCGGGGAAATATTGAGGGAACCCTTGAGATGCCTGCGACCGAGGCCGACTTCCGGGGAAATCGAAAGAAAGAGCGCGGAACTTCTCGAAAAAGTGGGGCTCCCGGCCGCTTTTCTCGGAAGGTCCAACCTCGAACTCTCCGGAGGGGAAAAACAACGGCTCTCCGTCATAAGGGCCCTCGCCTCCGAACCGGAACTGCTGATCCTCGACGAGCCCGCGATGAGCCTCGACGAAACCAACAAAGCCGGGATCCTCGCGTTGCTGAGAGACATTAAGCTTTCGAGAACCATGAGCCTCTTCTTCGTAACCCACGATTTGGAGGCGGCCGCGGCCCTTTCCGACAGGATCCTCGTCTTGGAAAAGGGGAAGTCCCTCGGGATCCTTGACCCGTCCGGCCCCGGAAATCCCGGGGACCCCGCCTTTGACGGGAAACCCCCGGAATCCGCCCCGGAATCCGCCCCGAAATCCGCCTTCGCTCCGTCCCCCGATCTTTCCCGAAACCGCGAACCGAAATCCCCGCCGCCTTTCCCGAATCCCAACCGGCGCATCCGCCAATCTCCGTGAAACCGCCATTTCGCGAGCGAGAAAATGAGTTTATTCCGGAAAAACAAAAAATCCTTCCCCGAAACCGGGGCGCCCGAACCGCGGAAAAATCCCGGGAGGTCTCTTTTCGCCGGACGTCCCGGGCCCTTCGCGGCTTTGCTCGTCCTTTCCGCGTTGTTCCTCGCGATTCCGACTCTCGTCGTCCCGGGGCTTCGCGCTCCCGGTCTCTTCGGTTCGGGGATCTTCGGTTCGGGGACGGAGGCTTCCGACTCCGAAACGGCGGGCCCCGAAGCCGCGAGTGAGCCCCGGGGCGTCCTCGCGCTTCCCATGTCGAGGGACCACTTCCTCAACAATTTGGATCCGGCCTCCTGGAACGGGCCCCTCGTGCTGCACATGTTGCTCTACGAGGGTCTTCTGGAGGAGGGGCCGGACAACTCGGTCTTGCCTTCCCTCGCGGAGAGCTGGGAGATCTCGGAAGACGGGCTCGAGTACTCCTTTCGTCTCAAAGAAGGCGTCAAGTTTTCCGACGGGACGCCCTTCGACGCGGGCGCGGCGATCTTCAACCTCAAACGCTGGGTGAACGACGACATGTTCTCTTCCCTGGAATCCCATCGGGTGGAATCCATGGAGGAAACCGGACCCTTCGGACTCAAGATAAGATTCAAGGAAGCCGCCGACACGATACTCCGGGAACTCGCCTACCCCAGACCCGTCCGCTTCGTCGCGCCGGATCACGTGGTCGTGACCCAAGACAATCCCAAGGGCAGGGTGCCCTTTCCGATCGGAACGGGACCCTTCATGGTGGAAAGCTTCACCCTCGAGGAGTTCGCGCTGGTTCCCAACCCCCATTATCACGGGAAAAAACCCAAGATCGCGAAACTCGAATTCAAGGTCATAAAGGACGGGCAGGCGAGGGTGATGGCACTCCGCAACGGCGAGCTGGACATCGCCGGGGGTTTGCTCTTCGCGAGCCTGCCCTTGGAGAGTCTTAAAAAACTCAGGGAAGATTCCCGCTTCCGGACTTGCCTGACCCCCTCCCTGGGTTCGGTTTTCATGGCTTTCAACAACGATT
>JAITKT010000124.1 GCA_031278225.1 Deltaproteobacteria bacterium | reverse complement strand
TTTCGGAAAAACGAATCCCCGGCCCCTCCGGGACCGGGGGGGCCTCCCCCCGGTTTCGGGCACCCCCCCATTTCGCGGTAAACCCGGAGGCAAACGCGAGATAAGGGAGTCGCTTCCCCGAAAGCAATGGATTTTTGCCCGGGTCCGCGTCATAATGGTCCCGGGCCGCGAAACCGCCCCCCCGCGCCAAACGCCCCGGAAAAAAGCTTTGGGGGGTTTTTTCGCCGGTTTTTTCGTTTTCGGCCTTTTTTATTTTCCCGCGACATGGACCGCGACATCCGGGAACCATACCGGTAATCGCGCGCCATGACCCTTCCCGGGACCGGAAGAAGAACCGGACGGGAAACCGATTCTTTACGAACCCGGTGTTTCGTATTATGATTTTAAGACACATTTCGCGTTTTACCCGAAAAAGGACATGATTTCGGCGAACATTCGAAAATGTCGGTTCGATTAAGCGATTTTAACTTATTTTCGACCAACATGTTGCTTTTTTCGGTTAAAAGCGGTAAAAAGGTCTTCATCGGACGAAAAGAGTCGCGACACTGTCCCATCCGGTCGTCGGCCAAGGCAAAGGCACAATTCGGCGCGATTCCAAAGGGGTAAAAAACCGTATGACAACAAACAGAGCGGTGGAGGTTTATCGTTACCACCTGGTCCCGGGGAACATCCTCACCTGCGGCGGACAGGCCATGATCTCGGCCGTGCTCGGGACCTGCGTGGCCGTCTGTCTCCACGACCGCCGTCTCAAGATAGGGGGAATGAACCATTTCCTCTATCCCAAGAGCGGTTTTTTCGGATCCCCGTCCAGCGATTACGGGGACGTCGCCATACCGCAGCTCATAAACAAACTGAGGCGCATGGGAAGCCGCGTGGAGGACCTGGAGGCCCAGATCATCGGGGGAGCCAACATCCCCGGGAGCCGGGACCGGTCGACGGGCGGGAAAAACGTGAACATGGCCCGCAAGATCCTCAAGAAGAACGGAATCCCCATCGTGTCCGAGGACGTGGGGGGCTTCAAGGGACGCCGCCTGATCTTCCACACGGGAACCAACGAGACCCTGATCATGAAGACCCACCGCATCAGGAGGGGAGACTACTTTCCCTACCGCCAAAGACTCGAAAACTGATTTTTCCCCGGCGCGCCCCCTCCCCCTCCCGGCCGGAAAGAAATCCCGGGGCCCCCGGCGGATTCGCGGTTTGGAATCCCGACGGAAAGTCGTCCCCGAAATTCGACCGGCCCCTTAATTTTTTCGCTTCGGATTTTTTCGAAACGGTTTTTTCGGCGAAACGCCCCGGATGAAAAAATTTTTTCGGTTCCGCCGGGAAAATGAACAAAACGAAAAAAGCCCGGACAAGATCTTCTTTTCCGGGCTTTTTTCGATTGTGTTCCGATTCCCGACGAAAAGAGAAAGGCCCGCGAAACCGCCGGGGAAAAGCCGCGAAACATTCGTCCTTTCCGGGGGGCTTTTTTTTTCAGACGGACGCGCGGGGTTCGGGGCCCGGGGCCGGGGCCGTTCCCGGACCGGCGGGGGCGGAGAGACTCCGGTAAAAAAATTCTTCCCTGACGACCTCCCCGGGTCCGAGGCTCACGATGTCCGTCGGGTCGTCCGCGAGGTCCAGAAGACGCTCGAAAAAACCCAAGTCGGCCGCGAGTTCGACGTATTCCTTCCCGAAGGCCGCGGCGGATTCCTTCGTCCTTTCGCGCGCGAGTCCGACGTCGCCCACCCCGTTGACGATGAAACACAAGCGTTTGTAGTTTTGGATCTCCAGCCTCATTCCCTTCCAAGCGAGTCTTTCTCCCATGCGGGGGATGTATTTGTTTTCGAGAACGTCCAGAAGGGTGCCGCCGTTGCGGTACCAGCCGTCGGAAACGAAGAGGGTGCCCGGGAGCTCGGAGAAAACCCTCATGTATCTCGCGGGGGAACCCAGGAGCATGGAAACGCAGTCGTGGCAGCGGGGCATGGAAAGACCCCCGGGACAACCGACCCCGACGGTGCCGTTGGAGCACAGGCCGTAACCCAGGACGACCCGTCCCGCGCCCTTTTCCGCGAGGCCCGCCGCCGCGGCGTTCAGGGCCGCGGGCATTTCCTTGGGATTCGCGTGGAGGGCGTACTCCGGAAAAACGGGGATTACCCCGGGGACCTCTTTCCGCTCTTTCCGGAAAGACTCCCCCCGCCTTTCCATGACCGCGAGAAACTCGTTTTTCACGACGTCGCAGGCGACGAGGCCCAGGGGTTTCGCGGCCAATTCGTTTTCGAACGCGGCTTTCATTTCGTTTCCGCCCCCTTGGCTTCAGCGCCCGAGTCCGGCCCCGGCGGGGTCCGGTTCCGTCGCCGTCGCGGGGGACGGGGGAGTCGCGGGGGCGAGCGCGGGGGCGATGGCGGGGGCGATTGCCGCGGTGATTGCCGGAGTGAGGGGAAAGGTCTCCGGACTCGCGTAGAACATGCCCTCGTCGACCTTTTCCCCGGGCCCGAGAATTATGAAACAGTCCTCGTCCGTCGAACCCCCGACCAGTTTCTCGAAGAACCCGAGGTCCGCCTTCACCTCCATGAATTCCTTGTCGAAGGCCTTGGCGTTTTCGAGGGCCCTGCGGCGGAGGGCGTCCTCGTCCCCCACCCCGTTGTTCACGAAACAGATCCGTTTGTAATTCGCGAGCTCCAGTTTCATGCCCTTCCAGGCCTTCTTCTCGCCCATCTTGGGGGCGTAGCGGAACTCCACCGTGGAGACCGGATCCCCGCGATTGCGGATCCAACCGTCCGTGAGAAAATAGGTCCCGGGACATTCCCGGAACATTTTCATGTATCTCGCGGGGGAACCCAAGAGCATCGAGATGCAGTCGTGGCACCGGGGAACGACGGTCCCGTTTCGGCAGGACACCCCCACCGTGCCGTTGGAGCACAGCCCGTAACCCAGGGCCACCTTCCCGACCTCCCCGGTCGCGAGCATCTCCTCGACGGCCTTGACTATGGCCCCGGGCATCTCCTTGGGTTTTTCGTGAAGGGCGTATTCCAGACAACGGAGCCGGACGTCTTTGTTTTCGCGAACCCTCTCCAACTCGTTTTTCACGACGTCGCACGCGACTATGCCCAATCCCTTGGCGGGGGAGTCGGTCATGGCGTTTGTCATGAAGCCGGTCATGGCGCTCTCCTGAAATCCGACCCGGGTCTCGGAACGTACCCGGGGTTTTCGGGGGAAGAAACGGGGGTTTCGAAAAAAAAGGCTCTCCGGCCTGCGCGAAAAAAATCACTCGTCTTGTTTTGACTATAAGACTTCCTTTTTCTTCTGTCAAACGGGATTTTTACGATGTTTCGCGGCGCCGG
>JAITKT010000107.1 GCA_031278225.1 Deltaproteobacteria bacterium | reverse complement strand
CTCTGGAGCCAGTTGTCGGCGCCGGCGGGGAAGCCGTCGATCTTCACCATGGAATTGGCCGCTTCCCTCGCCTTGGTGAAATTGGCGGCCCTGAAGGCGGGGTTGGAGATGAGTTCCGTCGTGTCGGTCGGGTCGACGATCTTTATCGTGTTTTCCGCCCCGGTGTGGTTTCCGGTCAGGATCAGGTGGTAGGCGGTCGCGGTTCCCGTGCCGTCGTTGATGACCGTGGCCGTGACCCCGGGGTTGTCGGTGCCGTTGTTGATCGCTTCGGCCAGGAGGTTCAGGGACATGCCGTCGGTGACGGTCACGGTCGTCTCGATCCCCTGGTAGGAGTAGATGAACTTGGCGTTGGACCCGGAGTGAATGGGGCTTATCTGGTCCGTGAAACCGGAGTGGGTGACCTTTTCCGTCTGCGCGACGCCGGTGGCCGCCCCCTTCTGGAGGATCGGGGCCTGGCAGTCGATGGTGAAGGACTCGTTCGCGATGAACTGGCCCGTGCCCCCGTCCTTGTCGAGGGTGATGTTCAGGCCCTGGAAGATCATGATCCCTTCCCCGGCGTAGGTGGAGGGGACGACGATGGTCCCCGCGTGGCCCTCGGTGTCGGCCCATTTGATCTCAATCTCGTCGGTCCCCAGGACCCCGGAGTTGGTGGGCACGAAGGTGAAGGTCTTGTTCACGTCCCCGGTGTAGGTCTGCCCGACTATCCCCACCTTGACGGTGGAACCCAAAAAGGTCGTGTAGACGGGATCGTCTATGTGATTTTGTCCGAGCCCCAGGTCGGTGGGGTCGTTTTTCACGGTTATCCTGTTGGTCGCCCCTCCGTCGGTCGCGGTGAAGACCAGTCTCTCGTAGACCTTGGCCCCGTTTTCCCTGGTCTTGTCGGAGATGATGGAAACGGTTATGCCCTCGGTCGAGAGGACGGCGTTCAGGTCGTCCTTGAGGCTCTCGAGGTCGGACCCGGTACCGTTCCCGACCACTATGTAATTGTTTCCGTCCGGGATCGAGGGATGGGCGGCGGCGGTCTTGAAGGTGAAGGTTTTGACGCTCGAGGAATCGTTGGGGTCCCCGAGTTCTATGACGAGATCCCCGGTCCCGGTCACCCCTATTTCCTTGCCGCTCAAATAGCTCCTCGAGGCCAGCTTCTCCTGGATGTTTTCCCCCACCGTGACCTCGTAGGACCCTATGGAGGCGGTGGAGGTGTTCTGGACCGTCACCACCCCTTCCTTGCTCATGGTCGTGCTTCTCGTCATGAGCTCGGAATAGATGTCCTTGTCCTGGGCGTCCAGTTTCAAGGTCACGAGTCTGGTGTTCAAGCCGCTGATGGCGGTTATCTTCTCCTGCCATTCGGCCTTCCAGTTCTCCTGGCGGGTTATCGTCCTCTGCTCGATGGAGACGAGTTTGTCGACGATTTCCCCGAAGTCGGTGCCCGAGGCCAGGCCCGTCCATTTTATTCCGCCCGAAATGACTCCGGTAGTGGACATTTTGATGGCTCCGTCTTAAAACCGGTCGATTGACCGAAAACCCGGCGATCCCCCGCCGTTTTCCCCGAAAAAGCGCCGGAAACCTCTTTATCCTGATTATTTATCGGACCGGCCGCGCCAAAGATAAAACGCTCGAGCTTTCGCGAAAGGATCCGGGAGCCGGATCCGGAAAAGGCCGCCAACGGGTTCGCCCGAAAACAATCGGCGAAGAAGGCGTTCGTTCGCGTCGGGGATTGAATCCATGATAACCCGGGCGAAAACGTTTCGACATAACCCGGGTCAAAAACCCGAAAGAGAAAGCGCGCGGCGCTCCCGGTGACAAAGGCCCTTCGCGGGCGAAGGTTTCGATTCGAAAACAAGGGGGCGGTGAAAAATCCCCTCGGGAAAACCCCCGAAAAAAAACAATTTCCCGAAAAAAGTTCCCCCCGAAGACAAACCTCACCAAACGATGGAGGTTTGGCCCATGAGGGCGGGGAGGACGGAGCCCGGATCCGCCGGGGCGTCCGGAACGGCGTCCCTTTCCCCCTCGGGTTTGGGGAGCTTTCCCGCCTTCACGCGGGCCAGGATGCTTTTCGCCGCGGGGTTCCGGGGGTCGAGGGCGAGGGCCTTTTCGGCGGCCTCGATCGTCAGGGCCTCTTCCCCGAGGTGAAAGTGGATCGCCGAGAGACGGGCCCAGGCCCCGGAATGGTCGGGCCTGTGGGACGCGAAGGTCCGCAGGGGGTCCACCATCTCCCGGTGGCGTCCCAGGGATGCCCCCACGAAGTAGAAGGGTTCCACGTTTTCCTCGTCCGCGGGGGCGAGGGCGAAGGCCCTGGCGAGGCAGTCGAAGGCCAGGGGGAGATTCTTGTGCTGGCGGCAGACCGAGGCGAGGAGCCTGTGGGTCTCGGGGTCCTTCTGGCACTCGTTTCCCGGAAGACGGGAGAGGGCGGCCTCGGCCTTGGCGAGTTCCCCGGCCTCGAGATAGGCCTTCGCGAACCCGAGGAAGGGTTTGTGGCTGTCGGCCTTGAGCTTGGAGGCGACGTGGTAGTGGCGGGCGGCCTCGACGAAGTCCCGGAGTTTTATGAGGCAGTCTCCCATGTCCATGTAGAGCTTGAAAATCCCCACCTCCGCGGGCATTTTAATGGGGAAACAGTCGGCCTCGAAGGACTCCATCTTGAGTCCCATGACTTCCGCGGCCCTGTTTCCGGCCTCCAGGGCCTCGGACCATCTCCCCTGGCGCTTCCGGAGTTTGCAGAGGCGCATGAGGTTGTCGGGGAGGTAGCCCCGGTCCAGGAGCTCCAGGACGGTCTTCTCCAGAAGTTCGTGGTCCTCCAGGGCGTACGCGAGGATTTCGATGTCTTTGACGAGATACTGGGCGTGGGGGAAGCCCTTGCGCTCGTCCAAGATCATGTCCAAAAGTTTCTTGGCCTTTGGGTAGTCCTTCTCCTCGTTCATGAGCTTCTGGAGCTCGGAGTACATGGCGTCGAACTTGAACCCCTTGGGGATGGACATGGTAACCGTGGGGACCATGACCACCTTCTTCTTGGATGGCTTGGTGTTGTGGAGGAAGTAGTCCCTGTAGATCAGGCACTCGAAGGGGGTCTTTTCCTTCTCCTCCCCCTCCACGTTCCATCTGATGGAGTGGAGGTCGGGATTCCCCTCCAGGGTGTCGATCCCCACGAAGATCCTCCTCGGGGCCTTGACCGCCTGGAGGGCCGGGGTCACGAGGAAGAGGTACTTGGCGTCGCTCCGCTTCGCGGCCTTCCTGAAGGCTATCACGGGATGCAGCTTCTGGGGGATCCTCATGATCTCGATGTTTTTCAACTCCGCGATCTCTTTCAGGCTGTCCCGGGCCTGGGTCAGGGTGAGGCCCGCCCCGTTTCCCACGAGGGTTATCTTCATGGGGTGGTCAAAGTTGTCGATTATCTCCTTCAGGTGGTTGTTGAGTTTCTTGCCCCACCTGTCCACGAGATAGATGAGGTCCACCTTTTGGATCTTGGTCCAGGGCTCCGGGGGGAAATTGCGGCGGATGCGCCTCAGGTTGTGCTTGTAGCTCTCCTGGTTCCGGCGTTCCCTGACCGAGATGCGGTCCGACTTGAAGACCGCCATGTGGTACTCGCCCGTGGGCACCTCGACGTGGACGAAGTCGTAGATGAAGGCGAGCCTCCTGTTGAGGCTCCACTCGATTAGGACCTTCACGCTCTCGTCGAAGCCCCCCACCCGCAGGGCCGCTTCCCTCCTGTGCATGAGGCTCACGTGGAGGACGTGGTTGAAGTGGAACATGAACTCCCTGTTGAAGTCCCTCGACACCATCACCTGCTTGTCCAGGGAAAACCTTTCCCCGGTCCTGTTGTCGGAAACCGAGGAGGCGGCGTAGAGGTCGGAGTAGGCCAGTCCCGCCTCCGGGTTGTCGTCCAGGGCCTTGGACAGGACTTCGAAGTGGTTGGGGTAGAAGAGGTCGTCGTCCCCCAGGTAGCAGACGTAGTCCCCCTTGGCCATGCGGAGCCCCTGGTTGAAACGGATGGCCGCCCCTTTGTTCACGCGGTCCGGGACGTAAACGATCCTCGGGTCGGCAAATTTTGCCGTCACGTCGGCGACGTCAACGCCGCCGTCGTTCAAGACTATCAATTCCCAATCGTCCATGGTCTGGGCGACGATGGATTGTATGGCCTCTTCCAGATACTTGGGGCGGTTGAAGGTGGAAATGAGAGCCGTGACTTTGGGATGGTCCGGGGAAAGCATGGCTGGCCTCGCTGTGTCCGTCCTTGACGGAAAGGGTTTCGGGACCCCCAATCCCAAAGGGGTCCCCCATGACGATCAATCGACCTTTTCGAACCGAAACTTTAAAATTATTTCCAAAAGCCCTCGAAACCATTCGAAGGAAACGGCGAAAGCGGCTTTCGGGCTCCCCCGGAAACGCGCCCCCCAAAGGGCCTTTTCCGAGGGGTCTTTCGACGCGAAGGGAAATTAGCAAAAGACATGCCACTATTTTTGACGAACTTCGTCTCCCGTTTCCCTTGAGTTTCGGTTAAAGGGGAAGAAGCCGCGCGGCCGGACGAAAGATCCGCCCGGGCGCGGGCGGGGGGAGGCGAAATCGCGGAAAGCGGGAGAAAGGGAAGGGGCGCGGGCGGGAAGGACGAAAAAGAAGAAGAAAAAGATAAGGCCTGCGACGAAGAGACGAAGAGGGCGGGGCGGCGGAACCCCCCCCGGGGAGCTTTGAATCGCGGAAATCCCGGCATATAATGACGAAAGCGTCAAAAACGGGGGCCCGCCCGCGGGTTCCCCTCCCCTCGTTCCGGGGCCGGCGCGGCGGGCGCGTCCCTTTCGGGAGGCTTCGGGGGATGTCGTTTTTTGGCTTCGTTCTTGCTTTTCGATAACGACGGCCCCGGGGATCCCCTCCCTTAAACCCGAAGTCGATTGTCGGCTTAAGCGAAAGTCAAAGAAAATTACAAAAAAGATCCGATTTTCGTTAAAGTCCCGAGGAAACCGAGTCGATACGTAAGCAGGCGGGGGGAACCGGTGGTGAGCAACAAGGCCGGACAAATCGGGCAGCTGGTGCGAACCCTCGGTTCCCAGTTGAAGGACGCGTTCAAGGACGCCTTGGGCGGGGACGCCAAAGTGAAGGAAGTCCTCGGCCACAGGGCCTCGATCGTGGCCAAGGTGAGCAGAAACGCGGTGGCGGAACTGGTGAATCAGGCCCGCGCCCACCCCCAGAGGGGGGACCCGCTTTCGGCCAATCCCGCCTACGTCGCGTTGGCGGAGCTGACCTCCATCACCGGGATTCCCGGACTGGCCCTGGGGCTCCGCAACGAAACCGGCGAAATAAGCTTCATGGATCTGGACATGGATCCGGAAAAAGCCCTCGAGGAGGGAGGATCCCATCTGGAGAGGGCCCGCGCCAGAAACCTCTGGCGCCAACTGAAACACCTGGTGACAATCAAAGTCGACAGAACCATGTCGGGCCCGGCGAAACCCCTGTTGTCGCCGGAAGACTTCCCGGACGAACCCGACGATTCGGAGAACCCGGCGGAAGGGGAAACCCCGGCGGGAGAAGAGACGGTGGACAAAAATGATAATTGACGGCACCAACAATTCGGTTTTAATCAACAAGTTCGACAACCAGAAGACCGGTTCCGCGGCCTCCAAGGGCTCCCTCGTCATAAAGGGCGAGGAGAAGGAAACCGGGGACGCCAATGCCTCCGACAAGGTCAACATCTCCGAACGTTCCCGTCTCATAGCCAAGGCCACGGAACTCGCGACCCTCGCCCCGGACGTCCGCTCGGAAAAGGTGGCCGATCTGACCGCCAAGATAGCGGCCGGAAACTATAAGGTGAACGCCGACGAAGTGGCCACCGCCATAATCAAAAAGGGCCTGACCGGGGTCATGGTCTGACACCGGGAACCTCCCGACGTCTCCCCCCGGGGGCGTCTCGCTCGATCGTCCGATGACCGCGCGACGACCCTTGGACGATCCCTTCAAGACGACCCCGGGGCGATCCCGGGACTCCCTTTCGCGTCGGAGTGATGTCGGGATCGGGTCCGACGGCGGAATGACAACGCCGTTCCGTCGGATCTTTTTCCGACGGGTGACGGTTTTCCCGGTCACCGTCGCGCCGGGTTTCGACGCGCGTTGAGAATTTTCTTTTTTTCGGAAGTTGCCAACCAAAAAAAACGCGTGAATTCTCCTCATGAAAACAACGTTCTTCGGAAAACGGAGCGAACCCGGGCTCCGTTTTCCCTTGTCCGGGGTTTTCGGAATCGCGGCCAAACGCGCCCCGCTTTATTGGATTAACCTTCCGGGCGTCTTCCGTTTAAACTTCCCCCGCGTCTTCCGTTTAAGCTTCCGCGCGTATTTCGTTCAAACTTCACCCGCGTCCTCCGTTTAACCCGCCGTTCGTCTTCCGTTTAATCTTTCGCGTTTCCCGCGTTCAAGCTTCGGATTTTTTTCCCCGCCCTTCTTTCGTTTTCCCCCGGGCGTCCGCCGAAATCAACCGGCCGCGTCCCCCCCCGGCGTTCGACCGGATAATCCCCCCGGACATTCGCCGGAAAGGCGTCGTTTCTTTTCGGTTTCGGCTTCCCGTCGCGGTTTCGCGAGACGGGGAAACTTGCCATCGGCCCCTCCTTTCCGTTAAAATTCAAGTCATGACAAGACTCCTTCCAAAGGCCGCCAAGGCGGACGGGACCCGCGCCGGGGATCCCGGGAAAAGGAAAACGGAAGCGTTCAAGGCGATTTCGTTTTTTCTCGCGGCCTCGTTCTGTCTCGTCTCCGGTTGTTCCGTCGCGGGCGGGGTCGGGTGGGGGGAATTCAACGAGTTGTCGGGAAGGGTCACCAACCTCGAGGACGTCGTGGTGGAGCGGAAACTCTCCGGGACCGCCGCGCCTTACGGCGCCCAAGTCATGCCCGGGCAGGGGACCGCGCCTCCCGCGGGCCTTCCCCTGGGGACCGTCCCGGACCTTTCCGGGGTTCCGGTATTCGACCCCGCGACCGGCGCCATCTCCGCGCCCGCCCCGCGAAGCACCGGCGGCGAAAGAACCAGATACGCGAACGCCATGTCGCTCTTGAGGAGGAAGCGCTACGACGAGGCCGCTTCCGCCTTCAGGAGCTTTTTGGCCGACCTTCCCGGGGCGAGGCTCGCCCCCAACGCCAGATACTGGCTGGGAGAATGCCACTACGCCAAGGGGGAATTCGTCGAGGCCCTGCGGGAGTTCCAAAGCGGTTTCGCCCAATATCCCCATTCCGGGAAAGGCCCGGACTATCTTTTGAAAGCGGCCTACAGCCAGAGCAGGCTCGGCGACGGACCCGGGGCCATGGAGAGCCTGAGGCTCCTCTTGGAGCTCTACCCGAACTCCGACTCCGCCAATCTGGTCAAGAGCGGAAGGTCCAAGTTTCCCAACGGCATCTGAGACCCGGCATCCGAGCCCCTTCCCGCCGGGGCCGTCCCCCCGTCCCGCCCCGATTTCCTCTCACCCCCCGACAGTCCCTTCCCGATTCGGTTTCTTACCCCGACAATCCCTCCGCGAGTCCGTTTCCCGCGTCGACAATTCCTCCCCCGGGTCCGGTTTTTCTCGGGCGCGACCCTTCCCGGGATTCTTTCCCCTTTCGACAATCCCTCCTTTGGTTCGTTTTTTTTCCGACCACCCCCCTTGGAAATCCGTTTCCCGCGTCGACAATCCCTCCCTTGGTCCGTTTTCTTCCCCGACAATCCTTCGAGCGACTCGTCCCCATTCGGATCGGAAGCGAACGTGCGCGCCCGCCGTCGTTCAAATCGCGGGAGAGCCGCGAAAGACAAAGGCCGGGCGAACGATTCCCCGTTTCAAAATTAGAATGTTAAGGAAACGTTAAATCTTGCCCCGCCGCGGGACATTTTCCGTCAACGGGCGGATTTTTTTTCGCACGACGTTCCGGGTCGCGGTCCCGGAAAAAGTCGCCGGCTGAGGCCTCGGGGCTTTTCCCGATTCGGGCGAAAAGGGGCCGAACGCGCGCGTTTTCGGGCGGGGACGCCCCGGGGGACCGGTGATTTCGGGGTTTCGGGAAGGCGCGTCCGGCGCGCGACGGCCCCCGGGAGGATAAATTTTGTGTTTTTCCCGAAAAATGTGCTAACATGAATCATTCGGGCACTTTGAGTCCGATTTGGCCCGATTTCCCCGGGTTTCGGATCGGTCGCTAACGTCTCCCGCCGGATCGGAGCGGCCACGCGCCGCCCCCCTCGGCGGGCGGGCCGATCCATCAAATCGGCCGGGTGTCCGAATCGGGTCTTGCCCTTTATTCGTTGAATCCGAACGGTTGCCCGCGGGGCGCCGGTCCCGGGGAACGCGGGACGCGCCGGACATTTCGGGGCGGGCATTTTTTCCCGGGGTCTCCCGACGGCGGACCGTTTCGAACCCCTTCCGACAAACCGGCTCCGGGTTTGGTTTTTTGGCTGAAAACGTCGTTTTGGCCGTTTTTTTCGAAAAATCGGGTTTTTCGGGATTTTTTCCGGAAAACCTGAAAAAAAACGAAATTTTCGCGAAATTTCGGGATTTTTCGAAAAAACGCGATGTTCGGGAATGCCCAAGGGGTTTTTCAATCATCGAAACTCCTTGATTTTGGCCATTTTCCCCTCGGCGGGGGGCTTCCCTTGATTTGGGAAGGCAAGCGGCCGTTTTTCCCGACGGGTTTCCGCGAAAAAGGCGTTTTCGCGGGTTTTTTCGAAAAATCGACGGTTTTTTGAAATTGTTCTCAAAAAATGCCGTTTTCGGATGTTTTTTCCGAAACGAGGGGATTTTTCGAAAAGGGTTCATTCGGAAGACCTCGGATTGTCGAAATTCGAATCGGATTATGTTTCCCGGCGTTCTCGGGCCCGGTCGGGATTCTTTCCGCCGTCGCGCGGCCGTCGCATGGCCGTCGCATGGCCGTCGCATGGTTTGTTTCGGGCGCGGGACCGGGGGGAGCGGGTCGTTTTCGCGCTTCCTTTTCCCGGCGACGAATCGCCCGGACGCAGGCGCGACGCCCGGGGACCGCGCGCTTTGGCGAGCGTTCCGGTCACCCCCGGTCGTTTTGAAGGATTCACAAGATGTCTGGAACAAAATTTTCCCCCTCGGGCACGCGGCTCGGCGGCTCTCGCGTCCGCCGGTTTTTTTCCTCTCTCGCGCCGGCGTTCATCCTCGCCGTCATTTTGACGCTGACTTTCGCGGCCGTCCCCCGGGCCCAGGTCTCGGTTTCGTCGTACGACGAACTGCAAGCCATCGACGACTCCGGCGGAACCAACAGTCGGACCATAACCGTGACCGACACGATTCTTTTTCGGGGTTCGCCCGTGGCGGCAATGGATCCCCCGAAGGACTCGGCCATAAATTTCATCAAAGGTTCGGGAACGACCGTCACCGGGAGTAACGTCCCCGACGTCTCCATTTCCTCCATGACCTCGTCTTTGGTCGCCGATCTCGCGGCGGGGGTCCGGGCGAACGAATACGACGACGCCTCGACCATTCTCGCGGACGTTCTCGGGGACAGGATTTCGGAGTACGCGACTTATTTGAACGAACTCGGGCTCGTTGTCGTGACCTCGCCTCAGGACACCCAAAGGATCGTGGAGGACAACGCTTTGGGAAACGTCCACGACAACAACAAGATATTCAACTTCAGGGGGGACTCCTCGGGATTGAACGTCTCGAATCTGAGGTTTACGCTTTTCGAACTCATCCACAATTTCAACGGGCAAACGAGAAACGGCATACAAAACACCTTCGTCGGGAACGCCTACAACGTCTCCGAATCCATACGGATCGGAACCGTGAGGGGAAACATTTTCGAAGACATTTCCATAACGATGAACAACACCAACACGAACGCCGACAACCACAACGCCTACTACGCGGGGGGAGGCATCGTCGGGGCGCGGTCCACGGGACAGAGCGCGGCCATCGGAACCGTCGAGGGGAACGCTTTTCAAAGGATAAGGATTGAAACGACCGAGAGGTCTTACCAGAACTTCACGGGGGCCCCCTCCATCGAGGGCGGGGGCATCATAGGGGTGGAGGCCGTGGCCAACCCCGCGAGCCTCAACTTCGGGACGGCCTCCCTGGACGAGCTCAAGAGCAACTATTTCAACGGCATCGGCGTGATTTCCGGGGACTCGATAATCGGCGGCGGAATCATCGGCCTCAACAACAACAACCAGAAGGAGCACGCGGCCAACAATCCCAACGAGAACAGGGTGAGACTCGGGGTCGTTTCCGACAACGTCTTCCAAGGGGGCATAACGGTCGCGGCCGCGCGTTCCGTGAGGGGCGGGGGCGTCATCGGCCTGAACGGTCTTTCCTACTCCCAGGTGGACATACAGGAGATACGGAACAACTTCTTCGGAGACGTCGAGATCTCCGCCGGCACTTATCTCCGGGGCGGGGGCGTGATAGGCATCCAGTCCTTCGACGAGGCCCTGCTCGCCACGGACGACCTCGTGAGCGGATACGTCGGAAAGATTTACGACAACACCTTCCTGGGGATAAGGGTTTCCACCGGAAACAGGGGTGACGGCCCGCAACCCGGGGGAAACCTCATCGGGGGCGGGGTCGTCGGCATTCACACGGAGGCGGGTGACGGGAAAATTTTCGAGCTTCAGAACAACCTCTTCAGGGAGATTTTCGTCCAAACCTCGAACCAGGGGTCGGGCATGGGTCTTCACGCGGGGGACATCCAGGGCGGGGGCGTCGTCGGAGTGGACTCCAAGGAGTACGGGACCATTTCCCTCGCGAACGCCAACGTTTTCAAAAACATCGGGATCCAAGTCCAGGGAAGCCTTTCCGGGGGCGGGGTCCTGGGGGTCAACACCGCGGTCACGGTCCCCAATGACCAGACGAACGAGGAAAGCGTCCTGGGGCTGATTTTGAACAACACCTTCGACGGCGTGACGGTGGAAGTGGAGAAGAATTTCGACGGGGGCGGGGTCATCGGGGCCAGGGCGGCCTACGGCTCCTCCGGCGTCGCCGGGGTGATGTTCAACACTTTCGACAACGTCACGGTCAACGCCACCTCGACCTCCGACGCGGAGGGGTTCCGGGGCGGGGGTCTCGCGGGGGTCGCGGTGGACGACGGGAAGGCCGATTTTTTGAGTTTTCATAAGAACACCGTCCTGCACTTCACCCTGAACGTCTCCTCCTACCTCGAGGGCGGCGGGGTCCTGGGGGCCCGGGTCGGGACCGCGGTTTACACCGACAACGAAAGCCTCATAGGCGAGGTGACCTCCAACGACATCGCTTATTCCGAAATAAACGTGGAGGGACACATCTCCGGGGGCGGGATCATCGGGGCCTTCGGTACCGGCGGGGTGGCCTCCGTCAACAAGATCGTCGACAACGCCCTTTACTTCCTGAACGTCCGGGCCGGGACCTACATCGACGGCGGCGGGATCATCGGGGCCAACGGGAAGATGGGCCTCACCCAATCCAACACCCTGAGCGAGATAACCGACACCTTCATAGCCCAAAACACCATAAGCGCCGATGAGGGGCAGATCCTGGGAGGGGTGATTTACACCTACGGGAGCGAGTCCGACATTGTCTTCAGAAACTCGGTCATCGTTCACAACTCCATGACCTCCAACGTTTATCCCCAAAATCCCATGTACATCGACACCCCGGCCGATTACGGGGCCAAGGTTTACGGGACCGTGACCGTCGACACCGGTCTCGCGAGGAGCGACGGGAAACCCATCACCGTGACTCTACAGGCGGACAGGGCCGATTACGCGGGCTTTTCGGGAAACGTCATAACCGAAGTGACCGGCTTCGCGGAAGTGGTCGAGAGGAGAAACTCCTTCTATTTCGGCGAGACCGCCGAGTCGGAAACGGCAAAGGGGACCGGGAGGGTGACCGTCACCCCGGACGCGGTGCGTTCCGACGCGGTCTTGAACGTCGTGGTCCTCCGGGACGCGGCGGTTTATCTCCTGGATCCCGTGGTCGTCGACCAGATTGACGCGAACGGAAGCTCCAAATATTTCCAAATGAACGTTTCCGGCGAAAAGGCGGGCTACGGGATCTTCCTCTGGGACGGGGAAAACGTCTTCGAGGCCAACCCCAATTCCGGAAACACGGTGAATTTCAAGGCCGACACTTTCACCCAGATTTTTCCGGGCATGAGTTTGACCGCCGTCAACCACACCCTGAACATCGACAAGAACGCCATCTGGGAGGTCTGGGGCATCAAGGACGGCAAGAACAACAATTTCAACATCCTGGCCGCCAACATCGCGGGGACCCTCCACTTCCACATCGACGGGGACGCTCACAACGACCCCTCCCTCGTTCCCATGACCATAAGCGTCAACGGAGCGGGGAAGGTGAGCCTGAACGGGGCGACCGTGGAGATAGGGACCTTCCGGGTGAAGGACGACCGCGTTTTGGTCGCGGGGGACGCGTACTATCTCATTGACTCCGGGGCGAACGGAAAACTCGAGGCGCAGCTCGCCGAAACCAAGGTCACGGCCACCCAATACAGGGGTTCCGGGCAAACGGCCCTGCGCTACACCTTCGTCGTCGACACCGAGGTCGAGGGAGCCGCGGGGAGATATCTCGTGGCCCGCCTCGTCGAGGAACACGCCGAGCCCGAGGAGGTGTCCCAGGTGGCCCCGCCCCAAACCGCGCCTTACGAGCCCTTCATTCCCCCGGTCCCGGCGGATCCGGGGATCGCGCCCGAGCCCGCTCCCCCGACCCCGGCCCCCTATCCCGACTTTCCCGACGTCGTCCCCCAGGAGGAGGGAGGAGGGGACAAGACTTGGATCCCGGGTCTCCGCATAGTGCCCGAGGGGCACGTCGCGGCCCTGGCCCACGTTTCCCTCATGGGAACCATCGCCATCGAAAACAGTCCCTTCCGGGCGGGTTCCGCGGCCGACAAGACCGATTCCTGGCTCATCGGGTTTTCGATGGGGAGTCAATGGCACGAATTCGGGGACGAGGCCAAGACCGAGGTCCGGGGCGCGAACCTGCGCTTCGGTCTGGACAAGAACATCCATCACGGGAGCGGGGGGAGCACTTTAATCGGCTTTTTGATCGAGGGCTCTTTCGTGAACTATGACGTGAGCGGCGATTACGGGGCCTACGACGCCGACGCCGCCATCGCGGAGGTCTCCGGGACCGGGAAATTCGGCGCCGTCGGGGCCGGGGTCGTCTTCCGCCACGCCTTCCCGAACGACTTCGGGATCGAGGGGTCGCTCCGGGCCGGGAGGTTCGAAAACGAATTCCGCGCCAACAACTACGGCTTCGACGACGGCACCCCGGTCCGCTACGACTACCGGGCCCCCTACTTCGGGGCCCACGCCGGAGTCGTCTACGGCTTCGACATCAACGAGGTCTCCTCGATCGACTTCGCCCTCCGTTACTTCTTGACCCGGGTGAAGGCCCTGGAGGTCGACGTTTCCGGAAAGGACACCATAAAATTCGACGCCACCGACTCCAACCGGCTCCGGGGCGGCTTCAGATACACCAGACGCTCCTTCTCCTTCCTCGAGTGGCACGGGGGTCTCTACCTCGACAACGAGTTTTCCGGGACGGCCCGGGCCCACTCTTCCCACGACAACGTGGACTTCGGGGTCGCGAAGCTCAAGGGCGCGACCGGTGTCCTGGAGCTGGGCGGACTCGGCCGCTTCGGGGACCGCCAAAACTTCACCCTGGAATTCGGCCTTCGGGGTTACGTCGGGAAGTACGGCGGAATCAGCGGCGGCTTGAGCTTTGGCGTGGAGTTTTAAATAAAATAACGGATCCCCCCGGAAATCCGAACCCGACCGCGAAGAGCGCGCCTCTCCCCCCGAAAAAGGGCGGGGGGACGCGCTCTTCGCTTTCCGCCCCCGGCCGCGAAGCCCTCAAAGCGTAAAACCGCTCCCGTCAAACGGAGCGCGGAAAACCTCTCCCGTCGAACGTAGCGCGGAAAACCTCTCCCGTCGAACGGCGCCCGTCAAACGGCGATCGTCAAACCTAGCGCGACAAACGACGCGGGGCGATCCGGGCGCGCGGGAACGATAAATTCGCTTCTTTTATACGACATGTGATTAATTTGATTCACGATTGGAGATTGTCGAATGAATTTCGGCTAAAATTCAATGAACGCCCAAGGGTTTGACGTCTTCCGAAAAACGAAAAACCGCTCCGAAAAACGTTCGTTTTCGCGGCTTTTTTTGGTAAAATGACACTTTGGAAAAACAAGACCCGCGACGCGGGTTCACGGGGTTTTTCCGAATCGCTTCGGATCGACGCGACCCGCTCTTCACCAACGCCGGACCGCGTCCCCCGCGCTTCTTGCTGTTTTTTCGCGTCCGGCTTTTTCCCCCCGGGATTTTCCCCCGAAGGTTTTTTTCTTCTTCGTTTTCATTTTCATTCCCCGCGAACGCAATAATCGATTCGAGGTTTTGGTTTGACGCCCGAAAACACGGTCCTCCCCGCGCCCCCGGACGAACGGGATTCCCTGAGCCCGCCTTTGAAGCCGTGGAAGCATCCCCAGTCCTGGGTTCCCAGGGAGCTCAGCTATTATTTTTTCATGGCTCCCTTCTTCTTTTGGCCGGCCGCGATCGTTCTTTTGATCCTCGCGGTCTACGGTCAGGACCTGGACGGGGTGAAGCTCACCGACCTCAGGAACTACGAGCCTCCGACGGTTTCCTTCGTGTTCGCCGCCGACGGCACCCCCATGGCCGAGCTCTACGAGGAGCACAGGCTCGTGGTGCCCTTGGACTACATACCCCCCAAGGTCATAGAGGCCTTTCTCTCCGCGGAGGACAACTCTTTCTTCCAACACCAGGGGGTGGACCTCTTCAGCATCGGCAGGGCGGCCCTCGCCAACTACAGGGCCGGAAAGACCGTCCAGGGGGCCTCCACCATAACCCAGCAGATGATAAGGACCTTTCTCCTCTCCAACGAAAGGACCATGGATCGCAAGCTGAAGGAGATGATCCTCGCCTGGAGGGTGGAAAGGCTCCTGTCCAAGGAGGAGATCCTCCATCTTTATCTGAACAGGATCTTTTTGGGCCGCGGGGCTTACGGGGTGGAGTCCGCGGCGAGGCTCTATTACGGGAAGAGCATAAGGGACGTCAATTTGGCCGAGGCCTCCATGCTCGCGGGTCTCGTCAAGGCCCCGGGTAAGCTCAGGGCCCACGAGGGGAGCGAGGCCTCCAGGGAAAGACAGGGCTACGTCCTGAACCGCATGTACGTGGAGGGTTACGTGACCCTGGACGAGGCGAGGGAAGCGTTGGTCACTCCCCTGGAGTTTCCGAAGAGACCCAATCTCTTCCGGGAGGTCTCCCCCCACTTCTCCGAGGTCATAAGGCAGCAGATGATCCAGGCCTTCGGGGCCGAGGCGACCTTGAACAACGGGTACAGGATTCACACGACCCTCGATTTGAAGGCCCAGGCCATGGCCGAGGAGGCGGTCAGAAACGGTCTCAACAATCTCGCCAAACGCCAGAGGATGAGTCCCGTGATTGGCCATTTGAACGACGCCCAGATCGCGTACCGGCTCGAGAACGGAAGGAAGAGCCTCGCCGACAGACCCTTGCGCCCGAACCAGGAGCCGGCGGGGATTGTCACGGAACTCCGTCTCGACAAGGACAATCCCGGGGTCTTTCTGGCCATCGGGGACGAGGTGGGATTCCTTCCCCACGCCAATTTGAAATGGCACCTGGGAAACAGGAAGATGGCCGACGTCTACAAGCCCGGCGACCTCGTCATGGTGAGGGCGATCGCCAAAGACCCGACCAACGGGGTGTGGTTGCTCGACACCGCCCCCCCTCCGGACATCCAGGGGGCCTTGGTCATAATAGAAAACGCGACCGGAAAGGTCTTGGCCATGGTGGGGGGAAGGGACTTCGGGATCACCGGGGTGGGGAACACGGATTTCAACAGGGCCACCCTGGGGCTCAGGCAACCCGGGAGCTCCTTCAAGCCTTTCGTGTACGCGGCGGCCCTGGACAACGGTTACACCGAGGCCTCGGTGGTATGGGACGTCCCCATGGTCTACCCGGACGGACCCGGGAAGACCTGGATGCCCAAAAACTACGGGGGCAAACACTCGGGACCCCTGACCCTTCTGGACGCCATAAAGAGATCGGTGAACATCGTGGCCGTCAAGGTCATAGACTCCATAGGGCCCGAGACGGTGGTGGATTACGCCCGCAAGATGGGCATAAGCTCCAACCTGAACCCGACCCTTTCCCTGGCCCTGGGGGCCTCGGAAGTGACGCTTCTGGATCTCACCAAGGCCTACACCACCTTTCCCAACCTCGGTTCCTGGGTCTGGCCCACCTTCATAGAGAGGGTGGAGGATCGCCGCGGGAACCCCGTCCTCGTCCCGGAACCCTATTTCACCGAGGCCATCAGCCCCCAGACGGCCTACATCATGATTGACATGCTCTCGGCCGTCGCCACCTCCGGAACCGCGGCCAAGGTCAAAGCCGCCCTGAAGGTTCCCGTGGCCGGGAAGACCGGGACCACCAACGACCAGGCCGACGCCCTCTTCGTGGGTTTCACCCCCGAGTACACCTGCGGGGTCTGGGTCGGAAGGGACAGCGGCAGGAAGTCCTTGGGAGGCGGGGAGCAGGGCGGCAGAACCGCGGCCCCCATATTCATAGAATTCATGACGGGATTCTTGGCCGACAAGGAGACCGGAAAGTTCAGGGTCCCCGAGGGGGTGGTGAGGTCCAAGCTTCTGGACCCCGACGGTTACGACGAGTACCTGGGCAAGAGCGCCAGCTTCGTCTTCAAGAAAGGCGAGGTGGGTCCCGGAAGGACGGACTTCGAAATGGGAGAGTACTACACCGCGAGCGAGGGCCCGAGGGACCAGAGCGCTTCCTCCCAGGAGGAAATAGACAGAAGGCTCG
>JAITKT010000016.1 GCA_031278225.1 Deltaproteobacteria bacterium | reverse complement strand
CCGTCCCCCCGCTCTCCGCGAAGGCCTTTTTTCGAAAAACAAAGGATTTTCCCCGGTCCGGACGCGTTTTTTCCCCGAAAGCCCTTTTTGACCCCCCGGAACCCCCGGGGCACCCTTTGGCCCTCCCATGAACGCCCCGACGCGACTCTTCCGTTCCTTGCCGGCGGGCCTCGAAGCCCGGTGGAAGGCCTTTTTCCCGGCCGCCCAGGCCGCGGTCGTCATCGTCGCCGTTTCGATCGTCTCGGGTCTCGCGTTCAACGCCCTGAGACCCGAACCCTTGCCCCTCTTTCCGACCGCTCCTAACGGGGAGACGACCTTTTCGGACTTCGCGACCCTGGATTCCCATCTGGCCCTTCCGGGGACGATCCTCCTGGACGCGAGGGACGAGGTCCTTTTCTCCTTGGGCCGGATCCCCGGAGCCGCGAACGTCCCCCCGGAAACGCTTTCGGACCCGGACCTTGCCGAATCCTTTTCGAGTTCGATTCCCAAAGACGCCCTCGTCATAGTTTACTGCTCCGAGCCCCTCTGTCCCCTGGCGGACGGGCTCGCCGTTTTCCTGAGGGAGAGGGGACGCGGAAGAGTCATGGTCTTCTCCCCCGGTTTCGAGGGATGGCTCGGGGAAGGAAGGACCCCGGAGGAGTGAAACCCCCCGGACGAATCGCATGCCCGACGTTCCCCGAACCGATGTCGAATCCGACCCGAAAACCGATGCCCGGAAGCCGGAACCCGGACGGAAAGCTTTAATCCGCGCCAAAAGGATGTTTCTCGTTCTTTCCGTTTCGATTCTCGCGGGGAGCTTCGCGTGGGCGGCGGTTTTGAAGCTGGCGGATCCCCTTTCGACGCTTCTCGACATACAATCCTACGAAATCCTCCCCGGGCCGCTTTTGCCCTTCGCGGCCGCGATTCTTCCCGCGACGGAGCTCTGGGCGGCCTTTTTTCTGATCTCGGGTCCGAGGAATTTCAGGCTGGCCGCGGCCTTCGTCTTAAGCGCCCTTCTTGTCGTTTTCATGGCCGCGGCGGCATTGGGTCTCGCGAGGGGACTGGACTTTTCCTGCGGCTGCTTCGGCTCGGACCCGGACGCGGCCCCGGAAAAACCGGGGGTCCTCTTTTTTCTGAGGGATGCTTTTCTTTTGGCCTTGGGGATCCTCATCGCGCGAGAGAATCTCCCCGCGAACCCCGAGGCCGCCCGCCCCGAAGCCGATCGCCGCGAAGTCGATCGCCCCGGCGAACCCGCGCCCCGACTTTGACGACGGGGCCCCCCTTGGGCGGTCCCGTTTGGTTTTCGGGGCGAAGCCCTCCGTTTCCGGGGCGGGCCCTTCCCCCGCCGGGGCGCCGGACGGCGCCCCGGCGGAACGAAACGACGCCGGGAGACAAAAACCCGGATGCCCTGACGGAAAGACACGAACCGAAAGACCGAGACACCGACGCGAAAGACGCCACGAGAGACCCGCATGACGAACGTCGACAACGAATCGAAAGACAAAACCCCGAAAGACAAAGACATCCGGCTTCGGGCGCTCACCGGAACCGAAGCGCCTTTTTGGAAAGACGGGTCATCCCCGGAACTTCCGAAAGGTTTCAAGGCGGCGGCGGTCGAATCCGGGGCCAGATACAGGAACAGGAAGGACTTCGGGTTGATTTTGAACACCCGCTTTCACGGCTCGGGCGCGGTCTTCACCCGCAACGCCTGCCCCGCGGCCCCGATCCTCTGGAGCCGGGACAAGGCGGGAAACGGGCGCCTGGTGCTTTCGAACGCGGGACAGGCCAACGCCATGACCGGGAAGACGGGTCTCGAGCACTGCGGGAGGCTCGCGAACGCGGTCGCGGGACTTCTCGGAATCGACCCCGGGGAAGCGCTTCTGGCCTCCACGGGGGTGATAGGGGCTCCCCTTGACATGGAAGCCCTGGAAAAAGCGCTTCCGGACCTGGTCGCGAGACTCGATTCCGGCGGAACCTTCGCGGAATTCGCGGAATCCACGTTGACCACCGACACCCGCCCCAAGGCGGTCGAGGTCTCGGGGACGGACGCGAGGGGGGAAACGTTCCGGATGCTCGCCTGCGTCAAGGGAAGCGGCATGATCGCCCCGAACATGGCGACCATGCTCTCCTTCGTAATCACGGACCTCCCCGCCGATTCGGCGTTTCTTTCCGAAATGCTTCCTTTCGTCGCGGACAAGACCTTCAACCGGATCACCGTGGACGGGGACACCTCCACCAACGACTCGGTCTTTTTCCTTTCCTCGGGTCTGAGCTCGGAAAACCGGAACGCCGACGACAAGGCCCTGAATCACCGCGTTTGCGAAATCGCGACCCTCGTCGCCCTGGACGAACTGAGCCGCATGGTCCTTCTGGACGCGGAGGGGGCGACGAAACTCGTGACGATAGCGGTGAGGGGAGCCGCGAGCGCCCTTGACGCCGAAAAAACCGCGAGAACGGTCGCGGAATCCCTCCTGGTCAAGACCGCCTTTTTCGGAAACGACGCCAACTGGGGAAGGATTGCGGCGGCCGCGGGAAGAAGCGGCGCGAAGACGGACCCCTTCAAGCTGGACATCTTCATTAACGACGTCCATTGGGTGCGGGCGGGCGAGGACAACGGAAAGGAAAAAGAGGCCGCCGCCATCATGGCGGGGAAAGAGTACGCGATAACGATTGATTTGCGCGAGGGAACCCGCGGCCACACCGTGCGGACGACGGACCTCAGCCTCGATTACGTGAAAATAAACGCCTCTTACAGGTCCTGAGGGTCGGTCGCCGCCGCCGGGCCGTCCGGACCCCCCGGGGAAACCGCTTCGAAATCGTTTTGACGTTTCGGGGACGGTTTCGGATGTTTTTTTGTCGCGGAAACGCTTCCCCGAAATTTTTTCCGTTTGACGTTTCGCGGGTGATTTCCATGGACCTCGTTTTCTTTTTCGCGCTTTTGCTTTTCCGGGATTCCCCGGCGTCCGTCGACGCGGCGGGAATCGACCCGACCGGGAACGACCCCGTCCGCGCGGAAAGAAGCGCCGCGGAAACGACGTTCGCGGATTTCGACATCGGGTTCGCGCCCGCGGCCCGTCCCAATCCCTACAACATCGGGAACTGCTACCAGTACAAGAACTGTCTCGGGGAAAGCATCGGGAACATGTGGTTCGACAATCCCGTTTACTGCAAACCCGTCGGAGGCAAATCCTGGATGAACAACCGGGGAAAATGCTTCAACTTTCCCGACGGGAATTTTCCGCTCTCGCCGGAAGATTACGCGTCGCGGCCCCCGACCAAAGGCTGTTCCCCGGCCGAGGACGCCCGCTTTTCGCGTTCGTTTCGCTTTGACGCGTGAAGGTTCCGGCCTTCGAAAACACCCCCGCGAATCTTCCCGCCCGAACGACCCCCCCCCGCGATTCTTCCCGCCCCGAACGTCCCCGCCCGAACGAACCGGCCCCGAACGTCCCCCGCCGAACCGAACCTCACGCCAATCCCGCGCTCCCGCGACCATTCGCTCCCGGTCCGTCCGTCCGCGGGAAACGGTCCCTAACCGCTCCTCCCGACGAAAAACCACCTCGCCAAAAGAAGCGGGACGGTGCCTATGTGAAGAAAGGGCCAAGCGTGGGCGAGGACTTCCCGGAGTGTCAGGTCCTTCAGAAAAATTCCCTTGAAGATGAAGATGCCGTGTTTCATGGGATTTATCCAAGCGGCCTTCTGGAGCCATTCGGGCATGTTGTCCGCGGGGGCGGCGAAGCCCGAAAGGGCCACGGCGGGCACTATCACCATGAAGGATCCGAGGATCGCCTGCTGCTGGGTATTGGAGAGGACCGAAATGAGAAGGCCGAAACCCACCACGCCGTAGGAAAAGCATAATATCGACAAAAGGAGAAGGGGAAAGGATCCCCTGAAGGGGGCCCCGAAGATGAGTCTTCCGAAGGCGTAGATGAGAAGGGCCTCCGCGGTGCCGACGATCATGGCCGGAACGAACTTGCCCGTCAAAATTTCGAAGGGCCGGTGGGGGGTGACCATGAGCTCGTCGAAGGTCCCGAGCTCCTTTTCCCTCGCGAGGGAGGCCGAGGAAACGGCGAGGGTCATGATGAGGGTGAGGATCGCGACGAGGGAGGGGATGGTGGTCCAAATGTTGTCGAGATTTTGGTTGTAGAAATTTCTCACGGTGAGGTCGTCGGCCAAACTCCTTTGGCCCGAGATCTCGAGGGAATAGTCCCGGATTATCTGATTCAGATAACCGTCGGCTATCTGGGCGGAGTTGGACCTTCTCCCGTCGTGGATGACCTGGATCTTGGCCCCCTCCCCCCTTTCCACCTTTCTCGAGAAATCGGCGGGGATCCGGACGGCGAAGAGGATCTCCCCCCTGTCCAAAGCCCGTTCCGCGCTCTTGAAATCGTAGACGTGAATCGCCTTCTCGAAGGCCTTGGCGGCCGTTATCCTCCCGACCAGCTCAATCCCCCGCGAGCCCCCGTCTTCGTTGAAAACCATGAAGGAGACGTTTCTGACCTCGAGGGTGGTGGCGAAGGTGAAGATCACGAGCTGGATCAAGGGGGGGATCACGAGGACCAGTCTCGCCCTCTTGTCCATGACGACGATGAGAAACTCTTTTCTCATGAGGTTCGCGATTCTCAACAAAGACGCGAGCAAAACGACGCTCCTTTCGGGCCGTCCGGGGCCCCGCGATCGCCTTCGGCCCCCTTGGGGACCCCGCCCCACCTTTTTTTCAAGCCACTTTTTTCTTGAGTTTTCCCGTGGTTATCAGAAAGAAAACGAGCCCTATGATTCCCATGAAGAGCATGGACCGGAGAAACAGGCTCCAAACGTCCCCGGCGAGAAATATCGTCTGCAGGGAAGACACGTAGTACCTCGCCGACACCAGACGGGTCACGGCCCTGACGGCAACGGGCATGGAGGCGATCTCGAAGATGAAGCCCGAGAGAAGAAAGGAAGGGAGAAACCCGGTCACGAGGGCCACCTGGGAGGCCAGGTACTGGTCCTTGGTGACGGTGGAAACGAAGAGCCCCTGACCCAGGGCGGAAACCAGAAAGACCGAGGAGAGGAGGGCCAGGGCCCCGACGCTTCCCCTGAAGGGAATCCCGTACCAATGAACCGCGACGAGAAAACACAAAAAAGCGGAAAACATCCCCAGGACGTAATAGGCCAAAAGTTTCGCGACGACTATCTGGCGGATCCCCGCGGGAGTGGACATGAGGGACTCCATGGTGCCCCTTTCCCATTCCCTCGCCACCACCAGGGCGGTCAGAAGAAGACCCACGAGGGTCATGACGATGGAAAGGGAGCCCGGGATCACGAAGTGTCTGCTGGAGAGCTCCCCGTTGTACCAATACCTGGACTCCGCGGAGATTAAGGGGGTGGCGTCGATCCCGGCTTCGGAGGCGGCCGCGGCCTCGAAGGCGGCCACGACCCCGACGGCCCTGGTTCTCACGAAGTTGGCGCCGTTGTTTTCGGTGCCGTCGGTCGCGACGATCAGGCCCGCGGCCCTTTCCCGCTCCGCCGCGCGCCCCGGATCGCCCCGGCCTTCCCGCGCCTCGAGCGCTTCCCGCGCTTCCCGCGCGAGGTTTTTCGCGAAATCCGGGGGAATGACCAGAAGCCCCCGGATTTCCCCGCGGTTCAGGGCTTCGGAGAGTTCCCCGACGTCTTGGGAAAGGGTCGTCTCGAAATGGGGGGAATTCGCGAAAGCGGCGACGAGGGCCGCGGCTTCCGGGGATTCCGAATGGCACGCGATCCCGAACTTGATCCTTCCGGTGTCGAGACTTATGCCGTAACCGAAGATGAAAAGGAGAAGAAGCGGGAGAAAAAAAGCTATGGCGATGGCGCTCGGATCCCTCGCGATCTGAAGAAACTCTTTTTTCATGAGCGCGATGACGATTCTCATGGCCCCGGGGTCCTTCGGTCCCTTTCAATTCTTTCGTTCCCTTCGTTCCCTTCGTTCCCTTCGTTCTTTTCGATCTTTTCGTCCCCGTCGTTCATTTCGATCTTTTCGCCGGCGCCGTCCCTTTCGTTCCTTTCGGTTTTTCCGGGGGAAAGGGTCCTTTCCCCCTCTTTTTCCGACATATCCCGCCTCGCGACGAGAGTGGCGAAGGCGTCCTCCAGGGTGGGGTTGGGGAGGTCGGGACCGGCGGCGAGGGCCTTGAGTTCGTCGGGACTCCCTTCGGCTATGATTTCCCCCCCGTGGATCAAGGCCACCCTGTCGCAGTGTTCGGCCTCGTCCATGAAGTGGGTGGAGACGAGAACCGAGACCCCGGTCGTGGCTAGGTAGTTTATGTGGAGCCAGAACTCCCTTCTGGTTATGGGGTCCACCCCGGAGGTCGGTTCGTCCAGGAAGAGGACATCCGGCTCGTGCATGACGCACGAGGCCAGGGCCAGTCTCTGCTTGTGGCCGAGAGGCAGGAGTCCCGCGGGGGTTTTCAGGTGGGGGGTGAAATTGAAGATGTCCCGCATGAGGTCCGTCTCGTCCCGTTGGGCCTTGCCGTGGAGGCCGTAGGCCCCGGAAAAGAACCTGAGGTTCTGTTCCACGGTGAGAAGGTCGTAGAGGGAAAACTTCTGGGCCATGTAACCCAGGCGGGCCTTGGCCTTCCGGGCCCCGGCAATCATGTCCTCCCCCATGACGGAAGAGGACCCCCCGCTCGGGAGGGAAAGTCCGCAGAGCATTTTGAAGGTGGTGGACTTTCCGGCCCCGTTGGGACCCAAAAGCCCGAAGATCTCCCCCCTTTTGATGGAAAAACCGATGCCCTTCACGGCCTCGAAGCCCCCGAAGTTTTTGCGGAGGTTTTTCGCCTCGACCGTCACCTCGCGGTCCCTGGTTTTGTGGGCGGTTCTCCTCGAGAGCTCGGATTTTTTCTTGATTTTGACCCCGGTCTCGCGGGAAAGAAAACTCACGAAGGCGTCCTCGAAGTTCGGGGGAACCCTCCGGAAGACCGCGGAAGTCCCCGAAAGGATTGTTCTCGCCCGCTCCGCGTCCCCGTCGGGGGTCAAAACCCGGATGACGCTTCCGAGCATGACCCCGTCCTCGACGGAATCGCTTTCCAAAAGCGAGAGAAGGGCCTTTCTTCTTTCCCCGGGACCGAGGCCGGAGATCTCGAAGGACCCCGAGGTCACGGTTTCTTTCGCTTTTTCGGGGGTTCCGGCGTAGATGACCTTTCCCTCGTTTAAAAGTATGACCCCGTCGCACTTCCCGGCCTCGTCGAGATAAGAGGTGGCCCAGAGGACCGTGAGACCCTCCTTCGCGAGGTCCCCCACCATTTTCAGGAGTTCCCTCCTGGAAACGGGGTCCACCCCGGCCGTGGGTTCGTCCAGAACGAGGAGCCTCGGGTTTCCCATGAGGGCCGAGGCCAGGGCCAGCTTCTGTTTCATGCCCCCGGAGAGTTTTTGGGCGGGTCTTCCCCCGAAATCCGCGAGCCCGACGAAGTCCAGCAAAGCGGCGATCCGCTCTTTCGCCTTCCCCCGGGGAAGACCCCGGAGCTCGGCGTAAAGCCCGAGGTTTTCCAGGACCGTCAAATCCCCGTAAAGCCCGAACTTTTGGGGCAGGTATCCGCAAAAGGACCGCAGTTTCCCGGGGTCTTTCCCCGGATCCACCCCCAGGACGCTCAGCTCCCCCCGGTCCCTGTCGAGAAGACCCGTGAGAAGTCTCGCGAGCGTGGTCTTTCCCGCCCCGTCCGGACCCGCGAGCCCCGTCACGGTTCCCGCCGGGGTTTCGAAACTCGCGTTCGCCAGGGCGGGCTTTCCGTTCTTCCCGAAACTCTTGAAGAGATTTTTCGCGACCATGCCCGGCCCGATTTCCGGCCGGGTTTCGGGCCGGGCGTCGGATTTGGTTTCGGGTTCGGTTTTCATTCGGGGAGCGGCCCCCCCGCGACCGAAACGGGAGCTGAACCCTCCCGAATCGCCGCGGGATCGGGGGGAACGACGGGAACGGGAACGGAATCGGGGGGAACGGGAAGGCCCAGGGGAATGACGGTCACGGGCATTCCCTGGCGCAGGGTGCCGTCGTTGGTCTTCACCACCACCCTCAAACGGTAAACCAGAACCGACCTCAGACTCTCGGTCTCCACCGACTTGGGCGTGAACTCGGCCTTGGGCGACACGAAACCGATTTGACCCTCGAGAACGCTCCCGGAATCGGTTTTGACGAGCGCCTTCTGCCCGGGAAAGATCTTCCCCAAATCGGGTTCGTCCACGTAAGCCCTCACCCAAACGGGGTCATCAATCGAAAGGGCGAAGACCGGGTCCCCCGCCCCGACCATCTCCCCGGCTTCCCGGAACTTGGTCAGAACGGTCCCCCCGGCCGGGGAAATCAGGGCGGCGTCCGCGAGCGCGGTCTCGGCGATGCTCAGTTGGGCCCTGACCGTGTCGAGGGAGGCGAGCGCGATGTCCCTCTCCGCCAGGGCGTTGTCATGGTCGCTTTGGCTTATGGTCCCCTTATTCCGGAGGGCGTCCATCCTCTCGAAGGTCTTCATGGCGTAAGCGACCCCCGCCTCGACTTCCCGCACCTGGGCCTTCCTGAGGTTCACCTCGTCCAGGAAGGGCTTTTGGTCAAGAATCGCCGCGACGTCCCCGGGCGCGATCCGGTCCCCCTCCTCGAAGGGAGCCGAGTGGAGTCTTCCCCCCACCCTGAAGGCCAGGGAAAGTTCCCTCACGTCCACGTTCCCGTAGAGAAGAAGTTGTCTTTCGGCGCCTTTCTCCCGCCCGGGAAGCAGGAGGTAAACATACCCCGCTCCCGCGAGAGCCAAAAGAAGCGCGAAGACCAAAAACTTCCTCATGAGATCCCGATTGCCTCCCCGGCGTCCGGGGGCGAGGGCCGCCCGTCACCGTTTTTCCACCATTATACGCCGATTCGCGACCGGTTTTAAGTCCGGGACCGCGGGAAAACAAAAAAAAGAGGGACTTCACCGTCAATAAACAAAGTCTCCCGAAAAAGAAAAAAAGACCGGAAAAGACGGAGGGGAAACTCAAAAACGAGAAGAGACGGAAGAAACGGAAAGAAACGAAAGAGAGGGGAAGAAACGAAAGAGAGGGGAAGAAACGGAAGAGAAGGGAAGAAACGGAAGAGAAGGGAAGAAACGGAAGAGAAGGGAAGAAACGGAAGAGAAGGGAAGAAACGGAAGAGAAGGGAAGAGAAAAAACGGAAGAGACCGAAGGGACGGAAAGAGACGGAAATCAAAAACAAAAAAACGGGAAGAGACAAAAAAAGCCCGAAAAATTTCTCGGGCTTCGAAAGAGACGGTCGGCCGCGACTTTGAAACGACGCGGCGGGGAAAAATCGCGTTTCGGGAAGGGGTTTATCCGCCCGGGGCATTCGCGCCCCGGGCGGATAAACGCCCGTCACCAGCTGTAGTTCAAACCGAGGGTGGCGGAATGGATCCTGTCGTTTTGGCGGAAGGATCCCTTGTAGTCCAAGGACAAGTTGGCGTAATCCGAGAAGGCGTAATCGGCGCCCGCCTGGACGAGACCCCTCAGACGGCTTCCGCCTTCGGCCTCGACCGCGTACTCGGGGATGCCGGGCTGGTCGGCGAATCTCGTCTCGAGTCTCAGGGTTTCGTCCTGGGTTTCGTAGGCGACGCCGAGGTTCAGTCTCGGGGTGACGTAGCTGCCGTTCACGTCGATTTCCCTCGCGATCAACACGCCCGTTTCGAGCTCGAAACTCTTGACCGAGCTTCCGCCGACCTCCTGGTTGAGGGTGCCGGCGCCGCTCTCCTTGTAGCCGGGGAAATCGAGGAAGGTGAAGGTTCCGCCGAGACGCGGGGTCAAACGCCAATTCTCGAGGTCAAAGGAGCTTCCCGCGAGTATCGCGAAGCCCGTCCATTTCATGTCGTACTCGGCCGTCGCGACCGCCGTTTCGGAGGCCCGTCTGGTGGCGTCCGCGGCGGAAGTTCCGAAAAATCCCTCGAAGGACAGGAACCAGTCGTGGTTGTCGTAGCGGGCGAAAGCCGTGACGGCGACGTCCGTCGAATCCTTTTCGGAGCCGTCGTCGAAATCCACGGTCGTTTTACCCAAAGAGATCGCCCCGCCGACCCTCATCATGTCGAACCTGTGATAGAGGGCGATCATGCCGGAGAAATTCCTGATGTCGTAACCCGAGCCGCCGCCGCCGCCGTCACCGGAGCCCCAGCGTCCGGAAGTCGCGGCCTGCGCGGTCCAGGAATCTTGGGAGGAGCCCGCGGAGAGGGGGTAATAATCCACGTACATGGGTTCGTACCCCAAAATTCCGTCCAGGAAGGCCCTGTTGGAGACGATGACCTCCCTCGAGACCTCGACTCCCTTGACGATCGTCTCCCCGGTCATCATGGAAAGGGTTTGTTTGGCCTCCGCCACCGACCCGGCGTTGATGGCCTTGCTCAAGGCGTCGTAGAGTTCGCCCTCGATCCCGGTCCCCGCCCCGATGGCGGTCGTGAGGCTGGAAATCATGTTTGAGGAGCTCGCGGAGCCTTTCGCGGCTTCCGTCAAAAGCTGTCCCAAACTCGAGCCGTCCCCGCCCTTGGGCGTGACGGTGAGGATCAGGTTATTGCCGTTTTTGGTGAAAACGTAATCGTAGAAGGCCTTCTCGCCCGATACGTTTTGGCTCGAAAGGGCCAGGGATTGAGTCGCCTCGCCGACGTTGATCGCGAAGGGGGTGCTGTAGGTGAGCCCGGAGAGCTCTTGGATCCTCGCCTCGAGAATTCCCAGGATGTTTATGTTCGCGGCCGTGAGTTTCGCCGAGAAGGCCTGGCCCTCGATGACGGAACCCTCGTAGGCCAGTTTGGCCCCGGTGGCCAGGGTGAAATCGCCTTCGACCGCGAAGTCCGCGTTCAAAATCAGTTCCCCGCCCGAAACGATCGCGTTCCCTCCTATCGAAGCGGCCCCGTTGGTGGAAAGCCTCACGGTCCCGGCCTCCACGTCAAAGCCGCCGTCGGAACCCGCGAGACCCGTTCCCGCGGTGGCGAGAATCCTACCCGTGCCCCGGATGTCGTAATCGCCCTGCCTGAAGGTGATCTTTCCGGCGTTGACGTCCGTTTCCACCAGAACCTGACCCTGACCCGAACCGTCGAAGACCACCTGGTCTCCCGCGATGAAGGTCTCGCCCCCCGAGAAGTTCGCCGCGACGTAATCCCAGGACGTTCCGTTCGTTCCCTCCCATTCGAGGACGAGGTTTTTGACGCTCGTCTCGAGGCTCAGAGCCTTGTTGTCGGAAGCCAGGGTCAGCTCCGTCTCGATCCTCGAGTTGCCGACGGGACTTATCGCCCACTTCGCGAGAGTGTCGGTGGCGAGGACGGAGTCGGACGCGATGACGGTGAAGACCCCGGCCTCGATCGTGGCCGAATCCAGGGTAAGGGTGTTGGAGCCCAGGAAGACCGCGGAGGCGACCTCCAGGCCGTCGTTCAAGCTCACGTCGACCAAGAGATTGGTCCCGTCGAAGGTGGCGG
>JAITKT010000478.1 GCA_031278225.1 Deltaproteobacteria bacterium | reverse complement strand
GCGGCCCCCATGACCGCGGTGGGGAGCATGAGGGAGGCGGTGGCCGTCTCCGCCGACGCGGCCGTCAAAGGCGACTCGGTGCTTTTGAGTCCCGCCTGCGCGAGTTTCGACATGTTTTCGAGCTACAGGGAGCGGGGCGATGTCTTCAAAAGGGAAGTGAGGCTCGCGAACGGGGCGGAATGACGGGCCCGCCGTCGGGCGGCCGGGGCGGAAACCCCATGGGAACCCCGGTTTTCCCTTTTTTCTTTTTTCTTTTTTCTTTTTCTCTTGTTTTTTCGGGCATTTCACGGGTTTTCGGCGGTTTTCGGGCGTCGCGAAAGCGGCCCCCGCGAATTTGAGGCAGGTTCCATGGAAACCAATCGCGAAAAAATTCGTCTCGACACCATCACGCTCTCCCTTTTCATCCTTCTTTTGGGGGTGGGGTTCGCGACCCTCCTTTCCGCGAGTTATTTCCGGGGGGAACTCTACAAGGGCGATCCCTACTTTTACGTCGCGAGTCAGGGGAAAAAGCTCTTGTTGGCGGTCATCGCCATGGTCGTCATATACTTCACCCCGACCCGGATCTGGAGGACCCTCGCGATCCCCATGGCGGCCGCGTCTTTGCTCCTTCTTCTCTTGGCCTTCGTTCCGGGGTTTCGGGAGAACGTCATGAATACCGGCCGCTGGATAAAAATCGCGGGCGTGAGGCTCCAGCCCTCGGAGATCGCGAAGATCGGGGTCGTCGTTTACATGGCCCGCTCCCTCGCGGACAAGGGCGAACTCGCCCGGGGCTTCTCGCGCGGGTTTCTTCCCAGCGTCTTGGTCCTTCTTCTCTTCGGGTCTTTGATAGTCTACGGAATGGACTTGGGGGGAGCGGTCGTGATGGCGGGGATAGTGCTCGCCATGGCCTTCGCCTCGGGCCTCAAAAAAGTCTACGTGGGGCTCTTCGTTCTCCTTCTCGGGATCGGGGTCTGCTACTTCGTCGCGAAGTACGCCTACCGGATCGACAGGATAGCCGGCTGGCTGGACCCGGAGGCCGACCCCGCGGGAACCGGCTACGCGATCCTCCATTCCTTCTTCGCCTTCGCGAACGGGGGTCTTCACGGCATGGGTCCCGGGGCGGGGATCGAAAAACAGTTTTACATCCCCGAGGTCCACACCGACTACATCTTCGCCGTGGTGGGCGAGGAGTTGGGATTCGCGGGGGTGGTCTTCGTGTGCGGCCTGTTTCTGGCCCTGGTGGCGCGGGGCCTTCTGGTCGCGAGGTCGGCCGCGGACCTCTTCGACTTCCACCTCGCGGTGGGGGCGACGCTCATCGTGGGGATCCCCGCCTTCGTAAACATGGGAGTCACCCTGTCCCTCTGGCCCTCCAAGGGACTGGCCCTGCCCTTCTTCAGTTACGGGGGATCCAATCTCGTCGTGAGCTGCGCGGCCGCGGCCATGCTTCTGCGGGTGGCGGCCCAGGGGACCGCGAACCGGGAGCGGGTGACGGGTCTCAAAAACGTCCGCTCCCCCGGCCCGGTAAGGGAGGCCGCGACGCCCCCTCCGGAGGGGCTCGCCCCGGGTGTCGAACGATGACGACGAGAATCCTCATGGCGGCCGGGGCGACCGGAGGGCACATCATGCCCGCGGTGGCCGTGGCCGCGGCCCTGGAGGAAAAACTCCGGGGCGAAAACGGGAAGGCGGAATTCCTCTTCGTGGGGGCGGGCCGCGCGGCCGCGGCCGACATCCTGGATCCCTTGGGGCTTCCGAGGACCACCGTGAAGGCCGGAGGCATCAAGGGCGGGGGAATCCGGGGAGCCATAAGGGGCGTGTCCCTGGGGATCGGGGCCTTCCGGGAATCGCTCGCGATCGTGAAAAAGTTCCGTCCGGCTTTTTCCTTCGGGGCCGGGGGCTACGTCTCCGGACCGGTGGGACTGGCCTCCCGGGTCCTCGGGGTGCCCCTCGCGATCCACGAGCAGAACGGGCTTCCGGGCCTCACGAACAGGCTTCTGGGAAAAATCGCGGACGCGGTCTTTCTCGGGGACAAATCCGGGGCCCCGGGTTTTTCCGAAAAAAAGACCCTTTTCGTGGGAAACCCGGTCCGCAAAGAGATCCTCGCGAATTCCGCGAGAGACTACGCGGCGGAACTGGACGGGGGAAAATTCGCGATCCTCGTTTTGGGGGGAAGTCAGGGCGCGGAAAGCGTGAACCGCGCGGTCGCCGAAACCCTTCCCTTTCTCTTTTCTCTCCCCCGGGTCGCGAGGATCGTCCACCAGGCGGGTAACCGCGGCCTGGAACGGGTCCGGGAAGAGTACGCGAAGGCGGGGGTCGAAGCCGAGGTCGGGGGATTTTTCGGGGACATGGCCAAACTCTACCGCCGGGCGCATCTCGTCATAGCGAGGGCGGGGGCCCTGACCCTGGCCGAACTCTCGGCGAGCAGGCTTCCCTCGATTTTGATCCCCCTTCCCGGGGCCGCGGACGACCACCAGACCCGGAACGCCCGGACCTTCGAGGAGGCGGGGGCTTCGATTCTTCTTCCCGAAAAAGACCTGGACGGCGAAAAGCTTTTTTCCGTCCTGAAAAATCTCGTCGGGGACCGCGAAAGACTCGTTTCCATGTCCCGAAACGCCGCCCGCCTCAATCCCCCCGACGCCGCGGAGGTGATGGCGG
>JAITKT010000452.1 GCA_031278225.1 Deltaproteobacteria bacterium | reverse complement strand
CCCGGGGGACCCCGGGGGGCTCTCCCGTCCCTCTCAACCGCTTTTCCCGCTCTTTCCGCCCTTCCCGAAAAAACGCTTCACGTCTTCGAAATCGGAGGTCTCGGTGCTCGGGGGGAAGTCCTTTTTCAGGGTTTTGCCGTAGGGCTTGGTGTTCAGGCGGGGATCCAGGACGCAGAGGAGGCCCCGGTCGGCGGAGGAGCGGATGAGTCTTCCCAGACCCTGCTTGAGTTTGATGGACGCCACGGGGAGGGCGTGGTTGTTGAATCCGTTCCCTTTTTTCGAGTTTTTCAGGTACTCGTCCAAGGCCACGGTCACGGGAAGGTCGGGGATGGGAAAGGGGAGCTTGTCGATGATGACGGCGGACAAACTCTCGCCGGGGACGTCGATCCCCTGCCAGAAACTGTCGGTTCCGAAAAGGACGGAATGGGTGTCATTCCTGAAGGCCGCGAGGATTTTTCCCTTGGAACATTTCTGATCCTGAGCGAAGATCCTGAAAGGAAATTTTTTCCTGAGGATTTCGCGGACCTCGTTCAAGGCCTTGTACGAGGTGAAGAGCACGAGGGCCCTGCCGTCGGTGACGTTTAAAATCTTCTCCATTTCCCCGGCGCAGGCCTCGGCGTACCCGGATCGGGCTCCCTTGGGCTCCGGGAGGTGCTTGGGGAGATAGAGGAGGGTGTTTCGCTTGAAATCGTAAGGGGAGGGAAGCACCAAACTCCGGGCGTTTTCGGCGATCCCCATTTTCTCCTTGAAGTAATCGAGAGAATTCCCCACCGCCATGGTGGCGGAGGTCAAAATCATGGTCTTCCTGGCGTTGAACAGGTGTTTCGCGAGATATTTCGAGACGAGAAAGGGAATCGCCTCGAACACCACGTCCGAGTCCGCGGCCTTCATCTGATAGACGAAAGTGGGGTCGTTGTTTTCGAGGATGAAGCCGAGGTTTTCGAGAATGCCCGCCAATGTTTTGGCGAGGTGTTCGGACTCCTCCGATTTCCCGGCGAACAGCCCCGCGATCATCGCCGTTTTCACCAGAGGAGGGAACGCGTTCATCAAACATTCCCTGAAAAACCCGTTTGTTTCGGGCCACGGGTTTCCGTCGGTTTTCGGCCACAGAAACGTCTCTTTCGTTATCGAGTCCTTTTGGGTCAGCATTAAGCTGACCAGGTCCCCGGTGTCCTCGATGATTCTCAAAACCGATTCGCCTTGGAGTTTCAGGATCCCATTCGCGGCGACGTCTTTGGAACCGTAGACGCTTTCCATGTCATCGTGAAGATTCCCGCAGGCCTTGCCGAGTTCCTCCAGGGAAACGGAGCGGCTGAAGTAAGAAGTCGCGGTCGCCTCCAAAAGATGCGCCTCGTCGAAGATCGCGGCCTCCCAGTCCGGAAGAATGCCCGCGGTCCCCTGTTCCCTCAAGGCCAGGTCGGCCATGAAGAGGTGATGGTTCACGAGGATGATGTCGGACTGGGCCGCCTCTTTTCTCGCGCGCGTCACGAAACATTCGTTGTTGCGGGGGCATCCGCGGCCGGGGCACTTTTGGGAATTCGAGCCCAGGCGCTCGAAAGGGGTGTCTTTTCTTTCGAATTTCCCCTCCAGTTCGTTCAGATCCCCGGTTTCCGTGTTTTGGAGCCACCGCGACAGCGCGGCGAATTTTCGGACGTTCCCGTCCAACTCGAGTTTGTTCCCGTAGCGGTTGCGCAGTTTGTCGTAAACGGAAAGACAGAGGTAGTTCTCCCTGCCCTTGAGCACGGCCGACGTGAAGTTCGCGTCGAAGTGGTCCCTGATGAACTTCAGGTCCTTGTCGTTTATCTGTTCCTGAAGGTTTTTCAGACCGGTGGAGACGATGGTCTTTTTCCGGGAGATGATGGCCGGAAGGAGGTAAGCCAAGGTTTTCCCGGTGCCGGTCCCCGCCTCTATGACGGCGACTTCCCCAGACGCGAAGGCCCTGGCCGTCTCCAAAAACATGGTCACCTGTTCTTTCCTGGGCTCGAACCTTTTCCAGCTCTTCGCCAGGGGTCCGTTTTCGCTCAGGATGCGGGCCAGTTCCCCCAAGTCCCTCGGGAATCCGCGCGGAAGCTCAGACTTCATTTTTGACATCCTCGTGATCGCCAAAGAAGTTACGATTTCGAAATCGGTTCATTCTACCATATTTTGGCGGTTTTGAAAGGATTAAACACACCATCCGGCCCGTGTGTCCCATGTGGTCGCGGCTCCCCGAAGCGCCTCAACGCGGCCCGACTCGCGCCTCCGCTTTTGGCGGGTGAGGGTCCCCCGGCCCGGGCCCGTCGCTCCGGTCGGACTCGGGCGCTCGGGGCCGGAACCCCGGGACCGGGTCAAGGCCGAAACGTTCGCGGGGGTTTTTGCTTTTTTGGTCCGTTTTCCCGAACGCTCGCGGTTTTTGTCCGGGTTTGTCGTTTTTCGTCGTTTTTTGAGGCTTGCTCCGGGGACGCCCCCGGTTTCGTAGACGTCTTCCGTTTTCGCGCCGGCGGCGGGGAGCGCCTTCCGCGTCGGTCCCTTCTTTGGAGCGCTTTGGAATGCTTTGGAACGGGTCGGAACGGTTTGTCGAAGGGATCGGCCCGAAATCGTTTCCGTTTTTGACGGATTCCGCCCGGAACACAGAGCGGAAAAACCCAAAAAAAAGCCGAAAAACGAAAAAAGCGCCGCGGCGGCTCTTCGGACCGCTGGCGCTTTTTTCGAGTCTTGAAATTTATTTTCGGAATCGGTCCCGCGGGACGTTTTTCAGGTCGAGACCGTGACCTTCTTTCCCATGAGGCTCAGGATGCCCAAGGCGACCAGAATCACCACCACGGCGCCTATTATGATGCCCGCCGCGCTGCCGTTGGGGACCAGGGATTGATCCAGTTGACCGGCCAGGGAGCTTATCTCTTCCGGCGAAAGCAGGGCCAGACGCTCCTCTATCTCCCCTTTGGAGTAACCGAGGGACGCCAAGGTTTCGGAGACTTTTTTGTTTTCCAAATGGCCGCGGATCTTGTCCAGATCTTCCGCCGTCGCGTCCTGGCTCGCGAGAGTCGGGGAAAATCCCCCGAAAGCGAATTTCGGGGCCGCGCCCAAGACCAGGGCGACGGCGAACATCAACAGGACCACCTTGTGTCCGAATCTGCTGTGAACCAAGTCATGCATGAGAGCCTCCTTTTGGCCGCGAACGGCCTCGTGTCGTTTGACCGCGCGCGTTCGCGGTTCCGAAAGCGAACGCGCCCGGGGCGGGCGGGGGGCGTCGGGGGGAAGCCGCGGGGGCGTCCCCTTGGCCGAAAAACGCCGAAAGCCATTGTACTGCATTGACATCAAATAATCAATCATATCCTTCAATTGTCTTTTTTTCGGTCAAATTAAACATTTATGTGTTATCGTTTCCGAGAGTTAATTAAAGTTCTCGCGCCGTC
>JAITKT010000306.1 GCA_031278225.1 Deltaproteobacteria bacterium | reverse complement strand
GGTGTCCACGTCGATGTGGCGGTAAGCCGGGTCGGAACTCATGCCCGGCATCAGGGATATGGTTCCCACCACGGGGACGACGAAACCGGCTCCCCCGTAAAGGAGAACGTCCCTCACGTACAGCCTGAAGCCTTTGGGCACTCCCTTGAGCACGGGGTCCCCGGACAGGGAAAGATGGGTTTTCACCATGCAGAGACCGAACTCCCTCGTTTCGGGGTCTTCCTGGAAACGGTCGAGTTTCAGGGCGGCTTCCGGGGCGTAGTCCACGCCGTCGGCTCCGTACACTTCTTTCGCCACGAGACGGATCCTGTCCCTCAAAGGGAGATCGAGTTCGTAAAGGAACTTGAATTTGGTTTTGTCCTCGCAGGCGTCCTTCACGGCGTCGGCCAGCTCCAAGGCTCCTTCCCCTCCCCGGAGCCAATGGTCCGAAACGGCCACCCTCGCCCCCACGCCCTCGCAGGCGCGTTTCACGAGGTTCAGTTCCTCTTTGGTGTCCGTCACGAACGAGTTCAGGCACACCACCGGGGACAGACCGGACTTCTTGACCGTGTTCACGTGGAAAAGGAGGTTTTCGATGCCCTTTTCCACCCGCAGGGGGTCGGGCTCCAGGTATTCCTTCGGAAGCGGGGCTCCCGGGACGGGAACCGGGGCTCCCCCGTGGCATTTCAGGGCCCTTATGGTCGCGACCACCACCGCGGCGTTGGGGACGAGCCCAGAATAACGGCACTTCAGGTTCCAGAACTTCTCGAACCCGATGTCGGCGGCGAAACCCGACTCGGTCACGTGGTAGTCGGAAAGCTTCAGGGCGAGCTTGTCGGCCACTATGGAACTTTGACCGATGGCGATGTTGGCGAAGGGTCCGGCGTGCACGAAGCAGGGCTGACCCTCCATGGTCTGCAGCAAATTGGGATTCATGGCCGCGACCATCCAGGCGGTCATGGCCCCGGCCACTTCCAGGTCCTCCGCCGTCACGGCTTTGCCCGTCCAGTCCCGGGCCACTATCATTTTTCCCAGACGTTTCCTCAGGTCCCCGAGGTCCGAGGCTATGGCGAGTATGGCCATGACCTCGGAGCTGACCGCTATGTCGAAACGGGACTCCGAAAGGTAACCGTTGTTCTTTCCCCCGAGACCGATGAGGATCTTTCTGAGTCCCTGGGCCGTGAAATCCATCACGAAACCGAGGTCTGTCTTGGAGGGGTCTATGTCGAGCCTCCTTAGGCCCCTTTTGGCCAGAAAGGCGTCGTCGTGGTTGAACTCGTGCTGCATCCTGGCGTTCAGGGCCACCATGCAGAGGTTGTGGGCGTTCATGACGGCGTTTATGTCCCCCGTGAGTCCGAGGGAGAAGGGGGTCAGGGGCAGGCACTGGCTCATCCCGCCTCCCGCCGCCGAGCCCTTGATATTCATGGTCGGTCCCCCGGAGGGTTGTCGGATGGCCGCCGTCACGTTCAGGCCCCTCTTCCCCATGCCCTGAACCAGTCCCATGGTCGTGGTGGACTTGCCTTCCCCCAGGGGAGTGGGGGTTATGGCCGTGACGTCTATGTATTTTCCGTCGGGACGGTTCTTGAGACGCCCGAACGCCTTGACGTAATCAATCTTGGCCACGTGATGTCCGTGGGGAAGGATCTCGTCCTCGAGCAAGCCCAGGTCCCGCCCCAAGTCCGATGTCTTTTTGAGATTCGCCTCCGCCGCCTCCGCGATTTGATAGTCCTTGGCGCCTTTGAGGGTGAAATCCCTGTAATCGAGTGTCATAAAGCCTCCGTCGGGGAAAAAACGTCCGAAAACTTCGGTATTCTAACCCGTTTCTTCGAAAATGGCCGGACCCCGCCGGCCGGAAACCTGTCCGGTCCCGGAAAAGCGGTCCGGGAGAGGACACCCCTTAAAATGGTTCCCTTGTTTCGAGTTTATGTCGGTAACGTTTCCGGGAAATCGAAATGAAAATGACCGCCACGGAAATGAACGTCTTCTCCCCAAAAAAATGTTGTGTCCAAAAAACGTTGAATCAAGATAATGATGAAAACCCGAACAATCCGCGAAAAGTCCGAAAAGCCGCCGCGAAAGGCGAAAGAAAACGCGGGGCCGAAACCAAACCATCGAATTCGAAAAATTCCGCCCGGGTTTCGAAACCATAGGGTTAGGGAATCACGAAACCGCCTCCGCGAGAAAGCTTGGCCGTTCGGCGAAGGGAAAAAGGAGCGATCCCGCGGGGAAAGCGAAGCGAAAACGCGCGAACCGGGAAATTCGAAAAAAGACGAACGTTCCCGCGAAAATGATAGCACATCCGGATGCGGATGACGAATTGAACGCGATATATGCCACCAGCGGGTTTTTTTGAGGGGCCCAGGCGTTTCCGCCCGTCGGGACGAATCGCCGAAAGTTCGCGTCGCGCGCGAATGTCATTCGAATCTCCGCGCCCGCGCTTCGATTTCAAAACGACCGGTCCACGGACGAGATTAATCCGTCGGAAATCCGAAAGCGCGGACGCTCGCGAGGGTTGATTTCCGCCCGCGGACGCTTTTTGTCGTTTCACGGCGTCAATCGTCATTGCCTTTCCGTTTCGGCGATGAAAACACCGCGATGAAAACACCGCGTCGAAGCGTCCCGATTCGGGGATCCCGTTTTTCATTCGCGAGGGTTTTCCGGGGCTTCCTTTCCCCGCGGCTTTTGTCAAAGACGCGCCGGATTTCACCGCGCG
>JAITKT010000419.1 GCA_031278225.1 Deltaproteobacteria bacterium | reverse complement strand
CGCGCCGTTCGAGCCGGACTCCCTGGTCGTCAGGCGGGAGAACGACGGCGCGTGTCTGGTCAAAAGGCTGAACCGCGGGGTACTGAAGCTCTTGGGAACGCCCGAGAAACAGGGCCGGGTCTTTCTTTTCACCGCCAGGGAGGTGGCGAGGCGCTTCGCGAAGCTCGTCGGGAGCGCCGGAATCGACCGCAGGCTCATCGTTTCGAACCTCCGGTACGCGAGGTACCGGTGGCTTTTTGACCGTCTGGAGAACGGGGATTCCCTGCTCGACTGGCCGGAGTCGACGGGGGGATTGTTCGACCGCTTGCCGGACGCTCTCCCCTCGATGACCCCGCCCTGGACGACGCCGTGAAACCGGCGCCGGAAAGGGACCCGCGGGTTCCGCTTCTTTCCGGTTCCCGCGGGACGGTCCCCGCGATCGAATCGCGCGTCACTGAGCGAACGTTCGCGAACGTCCCCGGTCGCGGGTCTAGTCCGGGCCCGGAGCGACGCGCCATCACATCTTTTACGGACCGGCTTTTCGCGCGCCGCTTCGGTTTCGCGAAAAAGCCTTTCGGAGACACGACGAAATGAACATCAAAGAATCGGCCGACGATTTCGCGAACACCCGCGGACCCGACCCGGATCCCCCGAGAATCGCGAACGAAGCCATCCGGCCTTACGCGGCCAAAGAGCCGGCCAAAGGCGGGACTCCCGAAAACATCAATCTCTCTTCCCGGACCCCCGACCGGTGCCCGGAAGCGGCGCGGGAAAGAGGCATTCCCGTCGAAAGACCCCGCGCCGACAAATTGCCCCGGCTCTCCCGCTTCGCGAAGTCCTTCGTTTCGGCGAAACGCTTCTCGAAGCTCGCGAGCGGCCTCGCAATCGACCGGGGGCCCGTCGTTTCGAAGCTCCGGCGCGCGAGGCGGCTGTGGTTTTCGGACCCCTTGTGGAACGGGGATTCCCCGATCCCGTGGCCGGAGTCGACGGGGGGATTCCGCGACCGCCCGCCGGAGGCCGGCCATTCGATGACCCCGCCCCGGACGAAGCGGTGAGACCGGCGCCGGAAAAGACCCCGCGCCTTCCGTATCTTTCCCGTTCCCGCGGGACGGTCCCTCAAATCGAATCCTCGCGTCCCGCGGCGAACGTCCGCGAACGCCCCGGATCCCGGGGTTCGTCCGGGTCGGGATCGCCCCGCCCCGACGTCATTTTCAGCCCGGCTTTTCGCGCGCTTCATCGTTTCCGCGAAAACGCCTTTCGGAGACACGACAGAATGAATTTCAAGGAACTGGCCGACCATTTCTTAAACACCCGCGGACCCGGGGTCGCGATCGGGAGCTTGCTCCGTCACGCGAGCCACCTCAATGGTTTGGAGGCCCACTTCGGGCCCGACTCGGATCCCGCGCGAATCACGAACGAAGCCATCCGGGCTTACGCGGCGAAACAGCTCGCCAAAGGCCTGACCCCCGAAAACATCAATCTCTCTTTGCGGACCCTCGACCGCTGCCTGGAGGCGGCCCTGGAGAGAGGCATTCTCGCCGCGAGACCCCACGTGGACATGTTGCCCCGGCTCTCCGGCGTGGCGAAGCCCTTCAGCGTGGAGGATTTGAGCAAACTCGTCACCGCGGAAACCTTCGCGAGACGGGCGGATTTCTGGCTCTTCATCGCCTGGACGGGCCTCTCGGCCAAAGAAGCCGTTTCACTCAAGTGGGAAGACTTCCGCGAGGGCGAAAGGCCTTACGCGGACATCGGAACCCAAACCAAGATCCGACGGGTTTTTCTCATTCCCCAGGCCTTGGCCTGTTTGGGCGGGAGGAGGGAGCGGGGACCCGTCTTTCCCTTCGAAAACGTGAGCCAGGTCGCGAGGTGCTTCAGGAACAACCTGAAAAAGGGGAGGGCGGAAAAGCACACCCTGCGCGAACTCGGCGTTTCCTTTCACTTTTGGGCGAAACTCCTGGGCATGCCCTTGAGGGAATACTTCGATTCCCTCGAGCGCCGGACCCTCATCGCCACTTTCGTGTGCCACGAGCTCTTCAAACTGAGCCGCGGCCGCAACCGCCGGTGACGGAGGCGGCCCCCGGGACCCCGGAACCCTTCTTCCGATTGTCCCGCGGGTCGAAAACGAACGCCCGGGAGCTTTTCGGTTGGCTCCCGGGCGTTTGTTTTCGGGGGTGAGAGGGGGAGGCGGCCCGCTGACTGACCCGCCCGTCCTTTTCGAGGGCCGCGATTTCAAGGGGACGTCCGTCGCGGCGGGAAGGGCCCGAGGGGCGGCTTGTGATTTTCCCTTCTTGGCGGTTTTTGAGGTCCGCCTGACCGGTGCCCCGGGAATCGGTCGCCTTCCCGGCGCTTTCGTCATTCTCCGGCTCCGGATTATCCCCGGCTTAAGGGCTTTCCGGATAAGAGCGGTCACTTGCTTCTTCTTGTCGCCCGGGACGGAACCGGGGAAGTCAACTCCGCGGGAGCCGGCTCGTTCGACGTTCCGGTCTCACCCGCGGGCGGTGTCGGCGTCAATCGCCCGAGGAGTGACGCCCTTTTTCCGGTGGCGTCGACGGGCACTCGCGGCGCTTCTCCGTCATGTTCGCGAGCGCCTTCCCCGGACGCGAACAATGTCATCCGAGGCTTCCCCTTCGCCGCGTCTCCCGCCTCGGGGTCGAATGTTTCCGCGCTCCGCGCCCGAGTCCCCGTTCATTCCCGGCCCGAACTCGACGCTTCGGGAGCGGATGTTTTCCGGGGGATTCCGGAGGGAGTCGGAAGGCGCTTCCGAGGGTTCCCGAAGTCTCGCGATTTCGACGGTCTCCCGGGCGGAGGCGGGCTTGACCGAACGTCTCGCGCCGGGAACTTCGACCGGGAGACCATGAGACCGCGCGGCGGAGACTTTCCCGTCGTTCCCGAACCTCCCGAACGGCGGCGGCATGTCGGCGGCCAAGGGTTTGACGGGTTTTTGCCGCTTGCCGGGCTTCGCGCCTCCGAAGAGGTCTCGGCCCGATCTTACTTTCGGAGCCTTGGCGGTGACCTTGTCGTCCGTTCCCCGAAAAAGCCGCGGGATCGTTCTTTCGAAGCTCCCGGGGGAAACGCCGGTCGGTCTTGAAGAAACCCATCCTCGGGGAAGGAGCTTCATGTCGCTCCGGAAACGAACCCAATCCGATCCGACGCGGGAGGAGCGAACCTCATTCGTCTTGACGGAGTCGCGCGTCAAGGCGTCGACGACAACCCCGGCCGGGTGTTTCTCTCCCCGCCTTCCGCTTGAAAGCCCGACGCGGGCGGCCGGTAACGCGAATGTCGTCGCCGCGGGGTTTGTCGTCGGGAATGACGCGGTGAAACAATCCGTCACTCGCGAAGCGTTCGACGGTTTCCGGGTCGCCGGGGATTGAAAAGCTCTCGGAAGACCGGAAGTGCCCCCGATGAACGGCCATCCTCGCCGGGCCTTCAGTCATCGGGGCCGCGAACCGTTTTGGCCGTCCCGGGACCCGGGACCGGCGGAAGCGCTTTTACCCGAACTCATGGGCCCGACCGTCGAAATGAAGGCTTTCTTCTTCGGGTTTTCCTCTCCGACAACGCGGCCCGGGAGAGGGCGGGACTTTTCGTTTGCCGCCGCGTTGACACATGGCAATCTCCCGCGGATTGACCGATTCCAATGATATCTTCTCCGTTCCAAGGTCTTTTGTCATATAAATACATGTTTTAAAGCGAAAAGACGGAAAAATAACTTATAATCATTTTCTTTCATCACCATAATCTTATTTTCTCATAATCAGATTAACCGCGAAAAATTCTTCGCGTCTTATCGCGCTCCGATCCGTTTAAAGGCGTTTAATTGAATTCGCGGACGCCCGCGAAGATTCCGGGAACCGCGGGCGCTCGCCTCGGAAGGCCGTCGGGGACCGTCAAAGTTTTGAGCGCTTCCGCCGCGCGGATATTAAGCCGGGCTTTGAGAAAGCCAAAGGCGGGATGGGGAGAAGGCCTTTCGGTCGCGGTCGATTGCGGTCGGTCAATCGACGTCGAACGCGAAAAGCCGGGTCGCGGCTTCGTTTTCTTTGTCGTCGCGCCACCCGGGAGGCGCGGGCGAGCGACCCGGTCCGGTTTCGCGGATTTCCTCCCGCGAAAGCCGGTGCCCGCGTCTCTCTTCGGACGGGAACGAGCTTCAAAGGGGGGTCGTCGGAGGATTCTCCGAAACAAACGGCCCGAACACCCGCCGGGAGTTTCGGGGCGGCCAAAATCGGCGTCGACCGGCGTCGGACGTCGGTTCCGCGCGGAAACGGGAAACCGGCGGGTCTTTTTCGCGGGTCACCGGGTTTCCGTGAATTTTCATCACGAAAACGCGGCGCCAAAATATTTTTTTTGGCTTCGGGCCGTAAGTCGTCGAACCGGGAAAGGGGAGTTTCGAGGCGGCCAAGACAAGCGTCGGCAGCGGACGAACATACGGTTTGAAAGTCCGACGCCGGTTCCGGACGGAAACCCGAACCCCTCGGGTCTGTTTCGCCGGTCACCGGGTTCCCGTAAACTTTCATCACGAAAACGCGGGCGCCAAAATCCGATTTTTTGGCTTTGAGCCTTGAGTTGTCGGACCGGGAAGGTCTTATTTTTGTGTTATATCGCTTGAAATAAATATTTTTCTTGACAATGACTTTTTATTTTTTTAGAATGACTTCCGGTTTTGGAAAAGGGTCATCCATGGAAACCTCGCGTCGAACGGATGAGTTCGATAAGCCCGCGTCCCTCCTCTTTTCTGACGGGAACGCGGTTCGGAACGGGGTCTTCAAACCCGCTTCCGACGGGGAGTTTCGGGGCGGCCGGACAGGTGTCGGACGCTGACGAACATCCGGTTTGAAAGTCCGACGCCGGTTCCGGACGGAAACCCGAACCCCTCGGGTCTTTTTCGCCGGTCACCGGGTTCCCGTAAACTTTCATC
>JAITKT010000343.1 GCA_031278225.1 Deltaproteobacteria bacterium | reverse complement strand
TCCCCCGAGTCCCCGCGCGCGACTTTTGACGCGACGCTCCGGCGCCCCGGCGCTTTTTTTCGTCTTAATCTTTTTGTTTCGTCTTTCGTCTTTCGTCTTTGGCCTTTCGTCTTTCGCCTTTCGCCTTTTTTTTCGACGTTCGCTTTTTCGGTTCGTCGAACGGTACGCCCGCTTTTCGTTTCGGTTCTTTCGTTTCTTTCCGAAGGTAACAAAAAATGGCCACTTCCACCACCAAAAATCCTCCGCCCGGTCCGGCCCATTTCGCGATGAATCATCCCGATTTGACGGACCAAGAGTATCAGCACATCGCCGAGTTCGTGCACAAAGCCTCGGGAATCAACCTTTTGGACGGGAAGAAGGAACTGGTGCGGGCGAGGCTCGGGAAAAGAATAGTTCAGCTCCAATTCAGGGATTTCAAGAGTTATTTCAAGTACATCATGAACGACCAAAGCGGCGACGAGCTGGTCTTTCTCCTGGACGCCCTCGCCACCAACCTCACCAGCTTCTGGAGGGAGCCCGCGCACTTCGAGTTCATGTCCAACGTGATGCTCCCCGAACTGGAGAAAAGAAGGAAAAAACCCGGGGGCGGGGGCCCCAGGCTCCGGATCTGGTCCTGCGCCTGTTCTTCCGGGGAGGAACCCTACACCATCGCCATGATGGTCTTCGAGAAGAATCATTACTTCGCCGCCGGGGGGTATTTCAAGATCCTCGCGACCGACCTCTCCACCAAGGTCCTGAACATCGCCAAGAGGGGCGAGTACGGTCCGGAGGCGGTCAAAAACATACCCCCGCACATCCTGAAGAACCATCTCTCCAAGATATCCCACGACAAGGGCGGCGACCATTGGAAGATAAACGAGAACATCAGAAGGATCATCGCGTTCCGGAGGCTCAACCTCATGGAGCCCCTTCCGCTCAAGAAGCCCATGGATCTCATCTTCTGCCGCAACGTCATGATCTATTTCGACAGGGAAACCATAACCGACCTCGTGAACAAGTTTTACCGCATTTTGGAGGTCGGGGGTTATCTCTTCATCGGGCACTCGGAGAGTCTCTCCGGGCTCACCCACAACTTCCAGTACGTGGCGCCCTGCATTTACAGGAAGATGTCGTGACTTGAACCCGGGGCCGAACCGTTCCGATTTCCGACGGGCCCCGAAAAAAAAGACGGCCGAGTGGCCGAAACCCGCCCGAAACGGCGGGCCCGGGTGACTTCGGGCACAATCCCCCTTCGGCGGGGAGTTCCGGCCCGCGAGGCGCGAAACCCCCCGAAGGCCCCTCCCCGCGTTTTCCCGGGCGATTCGCGAAGACCGGAAAACGGCCGTTCGATCCCGTATAATGGTCCCATTCCCAACGGCGGCGTTTTTTTGTTTTCGCGGGCTTTCCGGGCCCCCCGCGGCCCGTCGGGCGCGCGATCCCAAGGGTTTCGGACCCCCGGCGCCGGCGGGGTTTCGTTCGTTCGGCCCCGCGATCGGCCGCCGTTCCCCCGGATTTCACTTTTTCCGTTTCGTTTTTTTGATTTCGTCGCGCGGATTTCGTATAATGCCAAAAGCGACACCGGGCATTCATGAGCGCGAAGGCGACGTTCGCGGGGTTTTGACGTTCCGGCGGGTTCGGCCCGCGGGGAACTTCCCCCCGGACGCCCCCGGAGATCCCTGTCCGCGAATCGGGAAAAAACGCATTTCCCTTTTCCGGGGGAGGGAAGCGTTTTCAAACCCCCGGAACCGCTTTTGATCCAAACGGGCCGTTACCCTTAAAACGGCCGCACGGGCGGAACACATGGTCAAACTTCTGATAGTCGACGACAGCGCCATAGTCAGGAAGATCTTCACCGAACAGCTTTCCCAGGCGAAGGACATCGAGGTGGTGGGGGCGGCCCCGGACCCTTACGTGGCGAGGGACATGATCGTGAAGCTCAAACCCGACGTCATCACCCTCGACATAGAAATGCCCCGCATGGACGGGATCACCTTTCTCAAGAAGATAATGGCCCATCATCCGCTCCCCGTGATAATAGTCAGCTCCTTGACCCCCAAAGGGAGCGCCATGGCTCTCGAGGCCTTGGAGTGCGGGGCGATCGAGGTCTTGTCGAAACCCGGAGGTTCTTTTACCGTGGGTGAAATGGGTGCCCAATTGGCGGAGAAGATCAGAGCGGCTTCCAGAGCCAGAGTGACGAAGAGGGTGGCCCCGGGCGAAAGCTCCATGGCCACCGCGAGAAAAGCGATAACCGAAACCACCAACAAGGTCATAGCCATAGGCTCCTCGACCGGGGGAACCGAGGCCCTGAAGGACATTTTGACGAGACTCCCCCCCGACACCCCGGGCATAGTCATAGCCCAGCACATGCCGGCCAATTTCACCAAGGCCTTCGCCGACAGAATGAACGGCATCTGCAGGATAAGCATCAAGGAAGGGGCCCCCAACGATTCGGTCCTCCCCGGGACCTGCCTCATAGCCCCCGGGAATTTCCACATGCTCCTCCGGCGCAGCGGGGCCCGCTACTACATAGAGGTCAAGACCGGCCCCATGGTCCATCACCAGAGGCCCGCCGTGGATCCCCTCTTCAAATCGGTCGCCAAATACGCCGGCGCCAACGCCATAGGAGTCGTCCTCACGGGCATGGGCTCCGACGGCGCCGAGGGCATCAAAATCATGAAAGAGGCCGGCGCCAAGACCATAGCCCAGGACGAGGCCTCCTGCGTGGTTTTCGGCATGCCCAAGGAGGCCATCAAGACCGGCTGCGTCGACAAGGTCGTCTCCTTGAAAAACATGCCCCAGGCGATTCTGGACATGGTTTGACGCGGGGTCGCGGACATTCGGGGGAAGCGCCGCCCGGCGGCGCGACATCGAAAGGCGGGCAAGGATGCCGAAACGGGAACCCGGGGAAGGGGCGCGGGAAAAGACCCCGGAACGGAAAAAGACCCCGGAACGCAAAAAGACCAAGGGGGGGCCGGGGGTCGGTCGCGGACCCGCGCCCAAACCCCCGACGAAACCGGCAATCGGGCCCGACCCCGTCGCCGCCGCGACGGAGAAAAGCGCCCAAAGGCCGGGCGCCCCGACGGCGGACGCGGCGGGCGGATTGCCCGACCCCGGGGGGAGCTGGCACTGCCTCGACCCCGTCACGGGACTCTACCGGGAGGAACACTTCAACGTGTCCCTCGCCCACGAGACGGCCCGCTCCTTCGAGACCGAAAAACCCCTGGCCGCGCTTCTGATTCGTTCGGAGGGAGAGCCCTTTCCCAAGGATTTCATGTCCGGGGTTTTGAAAAAGAACTTGCGCGAGACGGATCTCCCGTCCATTTTGGAAACCGGCGAAATCGCGGTGATCATGCCGAGGGTCGCTTTGTCCGGACTGGGGAGGCTGGTGGGGAAGCTCGGGGCCGCGCTCGGGGGAGCCGGCGGAAAGCGCCGCGTTCTCTTCGGGGCGAAAATCCTGAACCCCAATCGGGACCTCGACCGTATCCTCGACAGGACAATCGACGGCGAAACGGACGGCGAAATCACCGGTCCCCCCCCGGGAACCCCGAAAAGACCCGGGGCCGGAAAGACGGGGAAGCTTCCCCGGGGATCTCCCGTCGATTCTCCCGTCGAATCTCCCGAAGCCGACCTCGCCCGGAGGCGGGCCAAAAAGCTCGCCGACTCGGTACTCGAACGGGCGAGGGCGAGTTACGCCCCGGCGGGGGATCTGGCCCGGGACCTCGCGAATCTCAAAGGTTTTTTCAAGACCGAGGACACGGCCCTCCTCTCCGAAGAGAAGGAGAGCCTGTACCGGGGTTTCGAGGGGCTCGCCAAAGGCCAAAGGGAACCGCTCCCCCCGGGTGACTCGGGCGTGGGGCCGGAGGAGAAGGAAAGCCTCTTCGAGGCCTTTTCCGCCCGGGGCGACAAGCCGTCCCGGGGGCCGGGGGTTTAAGGGGAAATTCGTCCGGGCGAAACATCCCGCGGGAAAAACGCGACGAGCCCCCCGGGGCGCGGCGAGGGCCCGCGCCCCGGGGGGCTCTTTCGCTTCGGAAACGAGCTTTTTCGGGGGTTTCGGGCCGGGGCGATCGGGCCCCGAACTCCGCGTCGACGTCCCCGGGGACGGCGCCCCGGCGCTACCTCAGCGACTTGTTTTTGTCCATGTCCATCCAAACCCCGAAGAGAAAGGTCTGGAGACCCAGGGTCAGGGAAAAGAGAAGAATGATGAGGGTTATCTCGGGCATTCTCCCCTGGGAGGTCCAGAGGTAGAGGAGTCTCAAAAAGAACGCGAAGGAGAGGGTGAAGAGAAGGCAGCCCAAAAGGATGAAGAGAAACAGGGGGTGGGCGTCCCTGATGACGTACTTCTTCCAGAGCCTCCAGAAGAACATTTTGATCAAAAGTCTCGAGATGGGCCACAGGACCTGCCTGGGTTTGAAGCCGCTGGTTTCCCCCACGTCGTAGACCGGCCTCACGGGAACGTCCCTGACCTTCATGTCCTCGACGTTCAAACGCACGAGAATGTCGTTGGGTTGGCCGTAGCGCTTGTACATGAGGTCCCAGTCCACGGCCTTCAGGGCCCTGAGACTTATCACGGCGTAGCCGGTCTGGGAGTCGGCCACGTGCCAGTAGCCGGAGGCGATTTTGGTCAAAAAGGAGAGGGTCGCGTTTCCGAAGAACCTGACCTTGGGCATGACCTTGTAGGCGGCCTCGTGGGCCAGACGGTTGCCCTTGGAATAGTCCACCCCCTCCCCGGCCACCGGGTCGCACAGGGCCGGAAGGTCCCCCGGGTCCATCTGACCGTCCCCAGCCATCACGACGGCCATGTCGATTTCGTTGTCCCTCGCCCACTTGTAGCCCGTGGCTATGGCTCCCCCCACGCCCAGGTTTTTCTCGTGATTCGCGACGACAACCCTCGGGTCTTTTTCCGCGAGCCTCAGGGCTTCCCGTCCGGTGCCGTCCTCGCTCTTGTCGTTCACGACCACTATGTGGTCCACGAAATCGGGCATGGTTTCCACCACCCCCGCGAGAAGTTTCTCCTCGTTGTAGGCGGGCACGACGGCGCAAAGAGTTTTTCCTTTGTACATTTTTCGTCTCGTTTGTTTTTTTGGGCGGGGGTGTCGTTCGCCGGCGTTTCGCGGGGGGGAAGTTTTCCCCCGGGGGTTCCGGACCGGACCGGCCGCCCGTTGCCGCCGCGACGGAGGAAAGTCACCGGAAGAAAAAACGTTAAAAGCGCGAGGCCCGATGAAAACATTGCCCGCGGAAACGC
>JAITKT010000246.1 GCA_031278225.1 Deltaproteobacteria bacterium | reverse complement strand
CCTGTTTTCGATTATTCGGGGCGAACTCAGGTGAACGTGAACGTCTATCCTCATTTTTCGTCCTGTTTCATCGGGAACGCGGGGACGACGCGCTCCGACCCCGGCGGCCTCGCGAGGGGACGCCCGGGGGGTTTGGGGGAAGGGTTCGGTGGGATTGGAACGGATTCGGAAGAGTCCTTGTCGACGGGACCCTTCCGGGAAGTGAAAACCGCCGCGGGGAAAAGGCCGGGAAACGGAAAAAACGAAAAGAAGTCCGCGAAAGACGCGGCGGGGAAAAAAACCAAAAGAAAACGAAAAATTCGCGAAATTTCGGTAAAAAAACGAAAAAAGCGCGAATCCGGAAGATTGAATTCCCCCGGGAATCGGTCCGGATTTCCGGAGCGCGTCCCGAAAGAAGAGGGCCTTGGAAAAACCCAAGGGGGCCTTCCCTCAAAACCGGAAAAGGAGCCCCGCCGCCCCTTCGGGGCGGCGGGGCGGGGAAACGCGGCGTTTCATTCCAAAATCAAAAGAACGGAGTCCGCCTCGGACGGTTCTCCTTCCTTCACGAGAAGGGTTTTCACGGTCCCGTCGATGGTCGCGACCACGGGGATTTCCATTTTCATCGCTTCCATGATGATGAGCTCGTCGTCGCGGCTGACCTTGTCGCCTTCCTTCACCAGGATCTTCCATATGTTGCCGCTCATGGGAGCGAGTATGTCTTCTGCCATGCGAATCGTCCTCGGGGCCGCGGCGGCGACCCTCGGGTCCCTGCGGCCGGCGCTTTGAATCCGAAAAACCCCGCCCGGGGAGCGGGGAGCGGTTCGGCAGACGGCTCCGTCCCCGGCGGGGGTCAGATCGGAAAGAGACCCCTTCGGAAGAGAGAACCCGAAAAGAAGCGCGAAACGCGGAAAACGGCCGTCGATTGTCTTAACGTCGTCCGCGTTCGGGCGTTCGCGCGAGGTTTAAGAGTCGCCCGCGGGACCGCGGAGCCGAGAGGTCCCCGCCGCGTTTTGCCGGGGAATCGGCCGAAAAATCCCTTCCGGGGTTTCGGACGCGTCGCGGGATCGTTTCTCGGATTGCGGGAGTTTCGCCGTATTGGGCGCTAGGGCAATAAAACTTAAATCCGGACCAAATGTCAAGGGTTTGTCGTCTTGACGAATCGGTCGGGGGGAAACGATCCGCGGGTTTGACGCGGTCCCGCCGGACCCCGGTTCGGGGAGTTCGGAGGGATTGGGCGCGGCCTTGGGAAAGCCTCGCTTCGGAAGGCCTTTCCGGCGCGGATTCGCGGGGGGTTTGGCCTCGCCCTCGCGGTCAAAACGTTTTTTCGGCGCGACAGCTCCGGACGAGTGGCGGCGCGGGGGTTTTCGGGGGCGGGATTTTCGGGGCGGGACTTTCGGGGCGGGGATTTTCGGGGCGCGGATTCGCGTTCCCGTTGGTCGGGTTCTCGGGAGGACTTTTCGGCGGGCTCCGGGGCCCTTTCCGGGCAATGCACCGTCAAGGCCCCGTCAAGGCCCCGTCAAGGCCGGATTATGACCGGATCAAGACTCGGGCAATGCCCGATCGGCGCCCGGGCGGCGTCTTTTCGGAAGAATTCCCGAAGTCCCCCGCGACCGACTTACGTTTCGGCGGGGGTTTCGTCGTTTTCCGCCGTCCGCGCCGATTTTTCGATCCGGCGTGACCCCGCGCCGCGGAACGGGGCGGCTTTCGGGGCTTTGGGGGAGTCGGGGATTTCGTCGTTTTTCCCCCGGATCCCCCGGGTTTCTTTTGATTCGCGGGGCGCCGTTTTCCTCTTTTTTTGATTTCGCAAAAGATTTCGGGGTTCGCGGGGGCGAATCTTTAATCCTTTTCCGAAAGAGTATAAAGTTAGTTGTTTTCCGGGGCGGGCGTTTTCTTGGCGTCGCGCCTCGGGAACGGCGTTCGACCGCCGCGCGTTCGCCGCGGGGCGTCGAATTTCGGGAGAGGGCCCGCGGGGCGGGTTTCGAAGCCGGCTTTGGCGTCGGCGTTGGCACCGTGTTGGCGTCGGCGCGGGATTTCGCGATTTCCGGGGCTTTTCGGAAGTCATTTCGGACGGGAGGCGGTAAGTGGAGAGAAAGAAACTCATTCTTTGGGTCGCGGTGACGGGGAATCTTTTCGGAAACATGGGTTTCACGGGGATAACCGTGGCCATGCCCGCGATTGAGAGGGACCTGGGTTTGTCCGCCCCGGATTTGGGCTGGATAATGCTTTCCTGCATGCTCGCCATGGCGGCTTTTTCGGCTCCGGTGGCGAGGCTCGCGGACATTTGGGGAAGACGGGGGGTGACGCTCGCGGGTTTTCTGGTGGCCATGGGGGGATCGATCGGGAGCGCGCTTTCCCGGGATTTCGCTTTTTTCGCCTTGACGAGGGCGGTCACGGGACTGGGGCTCATAGCCTTCTTCACGACCACCATGGCCATGGTGACGGCGGCCTATCCCAAGGAGGAGCGGGGGAAGGTTTTGGGTTTGACCATAGGGGCGGTGTACGTCGCCCTGAGTTTGGGGCCCTTGGTCGGGGGATTTTTGGTGGAGAGATGGGGATGGGAGGCCATTTTTTGGTTTTGCGCCTTGAATCTCGTTCCCTCGACGGTTTTGATCCTTCTCGTCAAGGGAGAGGAACCCGTTTCCGGGGGAGAATCCTTCGACGTCGGGGGGATGGTTTTGTGGGCCCTCGCGGTGAGTTTGGGATTCGCGGGCTTTTCCTCTCTCGGGAGGGATTTCGCTTGGCCGGGACTCGCTTCGGGGATCGTCTTCATGACCCTTTTCGTCTTAAAGACGAGAAAGTCAAAGTACCCGCTTCTGGATTTCGGTCTTTTTTCCAATTCCAAAAGATTCGCGTTTTCTTGCCTCGCCGCTTACGTGAGTTATCTGGCGTCATTCAGCGTTTCGACTTTGCTCAGTCTGTATTTTCAGTATTCCAAGGGACTGAGCCCCGCGGCGACGGGTTTCGTGTTGGTGGCGCAGCCCTTGTTTCAGGCGATGATAACGCCCGTCGCGGGAAGGCTCTCGGACCGCCATGACCCGGGTTTTCTCGCCTCGGTGGGGCTTTCGGTGATTTTGGCGGGGCTTCTCATAATCGCGATTTTCATTTCCCGGGAGACGCCGCTTCCCCTGGTCATAACCGCCACCTGTCTTTGCGGGGCGGGATTCGCCCTGTTTTCGGCCCCCAACTCCAACGCCATAATGTCCTCGGTCCCTCGGGAGCGTTTGGGTCAGGCGAGCGGGGTCATAGCGGTCACGCGTTTGACGGGGCAGATCACCTCCATTTCCGTGACGACTCTCGTCTTCACCCTCGTGATCGGAACCGGGAACCTCACCCCGGAGATGTATCCCAAGTTCATAACCGCGGCCAAAATTCTCTTTCGGATCTTCGTTCCCCTTTGCGTCGTCGCGATATTTTGTTCCAGGGCCAGAGGCAAGGCGGAGCTTTGAGCCTTCGACGCCGGGGGACCCGAGGTTTAAGGCCTTTTCCCCGGCGCCCCGCCGCGGGGACGCGGCGGGACGCCGGGGAGGGCGGGGATGCCGCTCGTTTGGCCGGGCGGGGAGCCGGGGAGAGATTTCGGGCGGGTTCGCGGGCGGGAGCTTTGGAGGGAGCGGGGGAGAGCGCGGGGGAGGGGCGCCCCGGAATGTCCCGGGCGGGCTTTTTCGGGTAAAATGGCCGGAAACGGGAGGGATTCCTGGGCATGAACGTTTTGTATTTGGGCGACATCTTCGGGAAGCCGGGAAGGGAGATCGCGAGGGATTGTCTCCCCGGGATGGTCGAAAGGGAGAAGCTCGACGTCTGTTTCGCCAACGCGGAAAACTCCTCCGGGGGGGC
>JAITKT010000240.1 GCA_031278225.1 Deltaproteobacteria bacterium | reverse complement strand
CCCCCTCCCCCCGTCGCTCCCCCGGCGCGACCGCGACGGACCCGGCTGCCTCGGGGAAACTTCCGGAGAACCTCATCGGAAACCTCATCGGAAACCTCATCGGAACCTTGCGGGAACCTCGCGGGAACCTCGCGCGAACCTCAAGGGACCCCCGGGGACCCCGGGCGGGATTTCCCCCCGAAACGGGGGATTTCGGGGGAAACCCGCCGGACCCGCGGCCGAATCCCGCCTTTGCCTCGAAGGTCGCCCGAGGCGAATCCGCGAAACCCCCGCGGGTTCGGGGGGCTTTCGGGGGAGATCGGGGTCTTTGAAAAAAAAATCGGACATATGGGATAAAGTCATGTATATGACTTTGGGGTCTCTTCAAATGGCCGCGATCCCGGGCCCGGGGCTCACCGGGGGGGGATAGTGTCCCTTCATCCGGTGGGATCCGGGGGTCGGGAGCGCGAAAAAATGATTCGGGAGACGATTTCCTTTAAAAAAACGTTTAACTTTTCCGCGGGGTTGTCGATAAGAAACAAAAGCCGGAGGTCTCCCCAGGCCCCTGACCGGTAAAGGACCCCGAGGGACCAATGGCTTTGTCTTCCGCGCATTTCGTTCGAGAGGGAGTTTCGGCGGTTTTTTCGAAGCTCCCGAAGGGTTTCGCGAACGAGAACCTTTGTGGCCAAAAGGCCTTATTCGCGAAACGCCATCATTTTTTTTCGGAGGGAATCTATGGCCCAGATCAATTCGTTGAAAAACATAGGCCTAAGCATTGACCAGGTCTCGCAAATGACCGGGGTCAAAAAAACAACCCTCAGATACTGGGAAAAAGAGTTTTCCGAATACTTGAAACCCGAAAGGACCGAATCCAAAAGACGACAGTACTCTCTGGACGAAGTCGAGAAAGTTGCGGTTCTGAAGCAGCTGATCGAAGAGGAGAAATACAAGTCTGCGGGAGTCCGCATCAAATTGGGCCTGCAGGCCCAAGCCGACGCGGCCGCGGCCAACGCCCCGACCGGAGCCTCCGGAGCCTCCGCGCCGGACGGGTAAAAGCGAAAGGCCGCTTTTGGGTCTTTTGAAATTCTTTCCAGACCGGCCCTTCGAACGGTCGGTTAAAATATCTGCCAGGGACGGCGATTACCTTAGGGATAAGGTAGGTTAAGGAAAAAAGAGGAACAGTGACCCTGTTCCTCTTTTTTTTTGTTTTTCGGGGTTTTTCTTCGTCGGGGCGGGGCGGGGGCGGCGGGCCCCGAGGCTCTTTCGGGGAAAACCGGGGGGGGCCTTTTCTTTTCGCGGCTCAGCCGGGCCCTTTCCGGAGGAGCAGACTCACCGCGGAGGCCCCCAAACCCTCGCCCCTCCCCAAAAATCCCATCTTTTCCGTGGTCTTCCCCTTGAGATTCAGACGGAAGGGCAAAACCCCCAGGATGGCGGAGTAAGCGGAGAGGATCCTGTCGGCGTGGGGCGCTATTTTGGGTTCCTCCCCGAAGAGGGTCAGGTCCCCGTAGAGAAAGACGAAATGGTCCTTGAGCCTGTCCCAGGTCTTCCTGAAGAGGCTCTCCCCGGACGCGCCCCTGTGGGCCTCGTCGCGGTCGGGAAAGTTGACGCCTATGTCTTTCAGGCCCCCCGCGCCCAAGAGGGCGTCTATGAAGGCGTGGGTCAGGACGTCGGCGTCGGAGTGGCCCTCCAGTTTTTTCGCGAAGGGGATCCTTATCATCCCGAGAGCTATCCCCTCGGGGCTCTCACCGGCCGCGAACCTGTGAAAATCGAAGCCCTGGCCCACGGAAAGTCCCGAGACGGTTCTTCTCGCGGCCGCGGCCATGGCGTCCGGGGCCTCCGGGGCGAGGTCCCGGGAGTCCGGGGAGAGGTTCGCGAGGAATTCCCTTCTGTCAAGGGCCGCGGCCATGGCCGAGGCGGGCAGGAGGTCCTCCCTCGAGGTGATCTTCATGTTCTCTTCCGGGGATTCCACGAGCCTCACCTTGTGGCCGATCTTTTCCACGAGACTCGCCTCGTCCGTGGGATTCGCGACATTCGATTTCCTCAGGGCCTCCTCGAGGATCGTCCTTTTGAATCCCTGGGGAGTCTGGGCCCTCCAGATGTCCTTTCTGTCCAGGGTCCTCAGAACGTAAGGGTCGCTCTCTTCCGAATCCCCGGAGGCCTCCTTGATGGTGTCATTGGCCCTCGCCGCGGCTATCGCCGCCCCGTGGTTGATGGCCTCGAGGGCCACGTTTTCTATGACCTCCCGGCTCACGAGGGGTCTCGCCCCGTCGTGCACGAGAACGACGTTCGCGACCGGGGGAAGGGCTTTCAGGGCGTTTTTGACCGAGTCGATTCTGTTGGCCCCGCCCTCGACCACGATGATCTTTTCGGACATGCCCGAGAGGATGCCCGAAAAGACCGTGACCATGCCCGGGGGAACCGCCACCACCATGGAATGAAAGTTGGGCGAGGAGAGGAAGGGTTTCACGGCCCTCGCTATGATGGGCTTCCCTTCCAGAAGGGAGAGGGTCTTGGGAAAACCCTTGGGGGAACCGAAGCGCTCCCCGGTTCCGGCGGCGGCCATTATGACCCCCACCCTGGGTTGAAGGCTGATGTTTTCGTCGTACGTCGTCATGCGGGTCCGCTTTTTTCTTTTTGTTTTCCGTCGATCCGTTTCGTTCGTCGCGGGAATTATCCGGGGCCTTTCATCGGGTTTTTCGAAAACCCGGGGGGGGGGCCGTTCCGAAAAAAAACCGGGTGCCCCGAAGCTTTTCCCCGAAAAAAATTTTTCGCGCCGGCGTTTCGCCGGGCCTTTTTCCGAAAAAAATGTTTTTTCCCCGTTTCCCCCGGGACGTTTTTTTCCCGACGCGCCGTCCGCGGGGAATCGACCGCTTTCGGGACCCCGGGGTTTTTTTTTCGGGTTTTTCGCGCGGGAAGAGACGAAAAAACAATCCGGGCCGATCTGTAAGCCGGGTTCTGTTCCCCCGGAAGGCCGGTGTGAGCCTTTCCGGGATCGGCAACCATTCGTCTAGGCGCGAAGTTACCCCCGCGCTCGAGCGATCCACCCGGAAACAGGACGGGCCGCCCTGTCGTTTCCTGTTCGATCTTTCACCGGGCGGGGCTTGTCTGGCCCGTCCGGTCTCCCGAACGGCCGGTGAGCTCTTACCTCACCCTTTCACCCTTACCTGAAAAGGAAAAACCTTTTCCGGCGGTCTCCTCTCTGTTACGCTTTCCCGGGGTTTCCCCCGCTGGACGTTATCCAGCGCCTTGCCCTGCGGTGCCCGGACTTTCCTCCCGGATTTCTCCCGGCGGTTGCCCGATCGACCCGGATTGTTAGATTCTTTTTGCCCTATTTTATTGCCCGTGTAAAGCGTTTTTTGTCCGGTGACGCCGATCGCGGGGGTTTGACGCCAAAAAAACCGGAGGTCGCGAGGGCTTCGCGGCTCCCCCGCCGATATTCGGGATTTTTTTCGAGGGCGTTTCGAAGGCGCTTCGCGGCCGTCCCGGACGCCGCCGCGGCCCGGAATGGCCCGAGGGGGGACGCGGGGGTGGAGGCGGAAGAAGACGGAGGGAAACGGGAGAAAGGGAGAGGAAGCGGGAGAAAGAGAAAGGAAGCGGGTGAAAGGGAGGGGGAGCGGAAAAGGAGAGGGGAAGAAAAAAAAAGGGGGGAGCAGGGACGGCAATCCCCCCGAACAAACGGAAAAACCCGCGGCCGTCCGCCGGCGGGGGTCAGTCGGGCTCGCGGGGAATTTTCGACCGGGGGGGCTTGCGGTCCCAGAGCTCGTCCCAGCGCTTCATCTTTCCCTCTTTTCCCAGGGTGGCGGTCTTTTTGGCCATGGCGTCGGCGAGGCCGTTGTTCTCTCGGGGGGTGTGGGTGAGGGTGAAATCCTCCAAACCGCCCAGAGCCTTCAAGGCCTTCGCGCGGTATTCCCTCAGGCCGGGATTCTTGGTCGCGCAGACGCCGTTCACCTGTTTCACCACCAGCTCGGAATCCATTTGGATGTCCGCGGCCTTGACTCCCAGTTCCACCGCCCTGTGGACTCCCAGAATGAGGGCGTGGTACTCGGCGGCGTTGCTGGTGGCCTCGCCCAGGCAGACCCCGTAGACGAAGATCGTCTCGCCGTCGGGATCCAAAAGGACCGCCCCGCAACCGGCGTTGCCGGGATTGTTGAGGGAGCTGCCGTCGGCGTACAGTTTGTATCTCTTCCCGGTCGAACGTTTCGGTTCCTTTGTCATCATCCGGGGCGGGAGGAGACCGGGATGGTTGTCCAAGACGGCGTTGTTCGGCGCCTCGGCGGACGAAGGGGAATCGGCGGGGCTCGCGGCCGGGGCGTTCGCCTTGGGTTTTTTCTTCTTTTTCGGGGTTTCCGGGGCGGGATCCGAATTCGCGGGGCTCTCGGCCGGGGCGTTCGCCGCCGGTTTTTTCTTCTTTTTCGGGGTTTCCGGGGCGGGATCCGCTTTGACGGCCGCGGGGTCGTTTTTCGCGGGAAGGGCGAAGAACGGCGGGTCCCAAAAGTCGGGGCGCGCGAACTCCTCGTCCGGCTCGTCGGACGAATCGTCCCCGACGGGCGAATCGGGAGGCTCGTCGGAAAAAACGTCAGTCCCGAAGGGATCGCCGGGGAACGCGGCCGGGGCGTTCGCCTCGGGAATGTTTCCGCTTTCGGGGATTATCCGGGCGGACTCCGTGTTCCCGGGGTCGTTTTTCGGGGGGTCGGAAAAGTCGGGGGGCCCGCCCGGGTCGTCGGAGACGTTCGGCGGGGCGTCGGCCGGCGCCGC
>JAITKT010000231.1 GCA_031278225.1 Deltaproteobacteria bacterium | reverse complement strand
CGGGAGACGTCCAATCCGGAAGAAGGGGCAAAGTCGGGTGGGAGTCGGAATCGGTCGCGGGGCGGGACGGAGCCGGATCGTGGACGGGGACGGATCGGGGACGCGGACGGTGTTCGTCGCGGAAAATGAAAAACCCCCTCGGACGGGAGGGGGAAGGGTCCGACGGGGGACGCCCCGGAAAAAATCGAAAACCGGAAGACGAAGGGAAAAACGGGCGGGACGCGTCGGCGGACCCGCGGGAAACCATTTTCGACGCGGTGAGGATTTCTCATGAATTTGACCAAAGCGGAGCTCCTGAAATACGTGGAAGAGGGCAGGGATCTGACGGTGCCTTCGCGCATAATGGAACAGTTCGTTCACAAAGAGTGTTTCGACGTGAGAATCGTCCGGGCCGGGATCGCCATGAAGGCTTTCGGGACGGAGGATGACCGCGACGACCCCGGGGACAGGGAAGGGTTCTACGCCGGGATCAGGGCGAAGCTCCGTTATTTTTCCCGGCTGTACTCGGACCGGGGCCGGGCTCGCGCGGAAGAGCCGGAAAGGTCGGGAAGAACGGGAAACTCCGACTCCTTGCCGGGGCTCAATCCCGGGCCGAAGTCGGGGGGCCGGAAAGCCGGGAAAACGCCCGCGGAAAGAGAACCCGGGGTGACTCCGGATGTTTTCGCGATTGTGGATGGCGTCAGTCGGGAGGGGCCCGGCCCGGATTTCGGGGAGCCGGGCGCTTTGGGCGGGTTGTCCCCCAAACCCTTCCGGGAAATCCGAAAACCCCCGAAAAAAAGATTCACGGGTCCCCCCAAGGGACAAAAAAGGCTTTTGGTGAACATCCCGGAGGAACTTCACGAAAAGATCATGACTTACGCCAAAAGCAAGGATACTTCCGCCACCCGCATCATCGTCGACTGGATAAGGGACCTTCGCTGACGAATCCGAAAAGGGGGGAAGCTTTCCGCGTCTTTGTCGGGGGCTCACCCGCCCGGGCGTCCCGACTTTTTCGGGGAGGCCGGTTCGGACGCGCCCGGGATTTCCGGGACATGGGTTTCGGTGTTTAAGGAGACGAGTTCGGAAACGAGGTTTTTGATGTTTTCGACAGTCTCCCCTGTCTGGTTGAAAACGAGACGGTGAAGGCCGTTCACGACGATTCCCCCGGGAACGGTCTTGAGGTCCAGGATGTCTTTCGCGTCGACCCGGATGGTCCTCCCGTGAAGGCGGCTTTCGACCCGGATTCCGTCGACGAGGCACAGGAACTTGTCGTTTTCCTTGTTTTTGACGGAATAGTCGTAGAGCGCGAGGACGTCGTAGGGGTTCGCCCCGGCCCCGAAACCTTTCAAGGCGTCCCGGAGAAACCTCCGGTCGATGTCCGGAAAAACGAAGAAGCGGAAAACGTTCGCGAAAATCCGTTTTTGTTTCAGGACAAAGTCCCCGACGAACTTTTCCAAACGGATTTTCGGGACCTCCGCGTCGGGCGGGAACTCTTTTTGGACGACCAAAGGGTTCATTGATTTTTCCCTTTGGGGATCGTTTGACGCTGGGGCTCCGGCCGCGCCGTACAGTGAAGTCGCGAAATCCTCCAAAGCCTCAGCCTCTTTTTGGGCTTCGGGGGGAAAGACGCAGAGGGGGAGTTCGTCGTTCACGCGAAGGACTTGGTCTTTGGTCCCGCTCTTGGAGCCGGTTTTGAAAACCCGGACGGTTTTAATCTCCGAGGCGCGCAGCCGCTCGACTTTTCCCGTGACGGGGTTTTCCAGGACCAAGATGTCGGGGGTGAGGAAGAAGCGGCGTACCCCCTTTCCCTTTTTCCCGGGGTCGTCCGCGGCGAGAAGGATGTCGGTGAGGTTCACGGGGCAGCGCGACAGGAGATTCATGAATTCGGGGGAGAAGGATCCGAAGGGGATGTCGGGTTTGAGGCGCAGATTTTTCATCCGGTCCGGCAAGTCCCGGTGTTTGGCCAGAAGTTCCGTCTCGAGGTCGGGACCGGGATAAAAGACTTTGAAATCGCTTCTTCCGGGTTTCGGGGGGCGCGATTTCAGATAGGCCAGGATGCTATCGAAGAAAACGAGAAGCGATCGTCTTTTCCCGTGGGGAAGCGATCCGAGGTCAAAGGCCCGGACATCGTTCACCAAGAGGACCCCGTCGCGGGAGATGTCGAATTTGGCGAGTTCGTCGATTCTGAACGACAGGGTTTTTTTGTTCGCGACGAAAAAGAAAAAGCCCGACGACGCGAGGACCATGCCGGAGGTTTTTCCCGATTTCGCGGGAGGTTTGTGATAAAGAACTATGTCGTCCTTCGCGGTTTTTTCCTGCCTCAGGGCTTTCAATATCGTTTGGTTGGGAAGATTCGCGGGGATGTTCGGTTTCAGGAACAGGGCGCCCGTTTCCGAAACGGATTCGAACTCGTGAGCCAAATCCGCGAGAAACCGCGCCAGGTTTTCGTCGTCCCGTGTCTTCATTTCGCGTTGACCGACGTCGCCTCGCGGGGTTTATTCGAAGCCGCGCGAAGCCGTCAAAAACAAAAAAGGGAAAAACCGGAAAAACCGTTGTTTTGAGATACCCGCCACCCGGTGACGATGGCCCGAAAAATGACATCGGAACGGGGGAGAGGGGAGAAATCCCGAAGAAAGGCAAGAAGAAAAAAACGGGGTGAGAAGCGGAAGGTCCGAAGAAGGTCGAAAAGGGAGTTCGCCTTGGGTTTCGACGGTTCGCGCCATTTCGCGCGGGTCCGAACGGGCCTTCGCCCGCCCGCGTCCGTCGCTGCGGAAAGATTGGGGACGGCCCTCTGAACGATTGTCATTTTCGCCCCAATGGGCGGTTTTCGCAAGGGTTTCGTCCCCGGGCTTTCGAAGGGTTCGGTTTCCGACAAGGTTTGGCGGGAGCGGGGCGCGGGTGGCGGCGCCGGGTGAAGGCGCTTGACGACGGCGCTTGACGGTGGCGCTTGGCGGCGGCGAAGGAGGGAACGCGTTCGTTTCGACGGACCGTACTCGTCGCGGGGACGGATTGGTCCGGGAGGAGGCTTTCGGGGCACCGGCCGGGGGGAGCAATGACCGGCCGGCTTCCGGCAAACGACGAAGTTCCGATTTCAAACGACCTTCCGCGCCCGTCCGACATCCCGGCGGTCGGCGTTCGCGGCGGACGAGGCTCCGACGCGGCTCAAACGCGGTCCGTCGAAAAAAAAGCCGATCCGCCCCGAGCGGAAGCCCGCGAAGAAACGGAGCGAGGAGAGGAGAGGCCTTCGACTTTCAAGGCACGGTTTTGAAGGCGCAAACGGCTCGGCGGGAAAGGTCCGGGGCTTCCGCCGCGCGGGTGTCACCCAGACTGACGGGAGAGGCGCCGGCGACCCGCGCGACGCGCTTCGCCTCGATTCGTTCGGAGAACAAGACTTTAATCTCTCGCGAAAATTCCCGGCGTCGCGTTTCGCCATCGCCGGAAACAAGAACGCTCGCCGGTTTCACCGGGAAAAATCGGATGACGTCGCGCGGATGACGCCGAAAAACGAATTCGCGCGGATGATCCGCGAATCGGAGCGTTTCGATTCGGAAGCGGCAAAGGCCGGGGTGCCCGCGTTTCTTTTAAGAACTTTTGAATCTCCCCGAACGGGAAAGCGGGTTTCCGCGAAGATTCGACGACGGCCGTCGCGAAACCGAACCGTTCTTCGGGGGCGAGGTGATTTTTAAGACGCGTAGTGAATCATCCGCCGGCCGCGCGGTGAAATCCGGCGCGTCTTTGACAAAAGCC
>JAITKT010000217.1 GCA_031278225.1 Deltaproteobacteria bacterium | reverse complement strand
TGCCCCGGCTTTGAAACCCGCCCGAAAAACCTCCCGCGACCTCAAAACGACCTCTTCCCGTCCCCCAAACCTCGCCACCAAGGGCCCTCTCGCGCCCGCGATTCCGGCCAAAACCGTCTCCGAACGCCCCGAAGCGCTCCCCGCGGCCTCCGATCCCCCCCGCCCCGCGCTCCCCGCGCCCGGACCGCGACCAATCCGATCCCCCTCCCGACGGGACCCGGACAGACCCGCGACATGTCGCGCACCACAAAAATCACACATCATATGGATATTTTGAAATCATACCCAAACCCGAAATCGCCGGTTTCGGGCCGCGAATCGTTTTTTAACGTCGTTTAATAAGTTTTCCGGCGAAAGTAAACTTTTTTTTGTTGATTTCCGAAACATGGCGTTAATATTGAAATATCAAAATAACATAATAAACGTTTCCTTACTTTTTAAACGCACTTTAAAAACATTAAAACACAAAATTGGCGTAATCACGGTAAAAAAACGATTGCGAATCTCTTGACAAAAAAAGATTGATGATTATCTTCCGTTTTGAAAGGGAAAACCGCTTCGCCGGTGCCCGCAAACACTGCCCGTTCGTAAGACCAATCGCGCGCCGACGTTTTATTTCCGAGGCGAATGTCCGGGAAAAACAAACGGTTCGAGGAACGGGCCCTTGACAAACGAGAATCGGTGCTTACTTTCAAGAAGGCGGGGGAAACCCCCGTCGAATCGGAAGGGAAAAAAACGGCGCCGGTCGCCGAATAGCGGGGCCGCGAAACGGGTTCCCGGAACCGCCGGGGGCATTCAAAACAAACGCTTATTCGATTGATTCGAAGAAAACGCGAAATCGTCGTCGAAAATTCATTTTCGAACGGATGAAAAAATCGACCGATTGAACGGATCTCGCGAAGGACGACCGACCGCCAAGCGGGCTCAATATCGAAGTCGTCAAACCAAAAGCCGAATCGACCCGATTCGGAAATTCAAACCGGCATAGTCCGTTTCAAAAGGACGCGAAGACACGGAAAAACCATGGGATGCCCGCCACCGGCGCGAGCCGGGCAAGGCGTCCGGGGGCGGATCCGTCTCAAAAACAAGTCACGGGAGACCAATAATGAAAAACTCAATCATCTACAACAGAATCCAACCCGCGCACGTTAAGAATTTTTTGGCCAACGTCTCAAAAAACGAAGTGATATGCGAATTGGCGAACCCGACCAAGGCCGTCCTCAGAAACGACAAAGGAATCGAACTCAGTCCCGTTTCCACCGACTTGCGCGGCGACTACTTCGGACAGCACCTGAGGGTGGCGGTGAGACAGAGGTTCGCGAACCCGACCTCGAAAACCCAGAGGGTCTTCTACTCCTTACCTTTGGGGGAATCGGACACCCTGTACGACTTCCGGGTCATGGCGGGGGATAAGACCAAGTTTTTCGACGACGTGACCTTCAAGAAGTCAAACCGTCGGGCGGGACACCTGGAGACGGACCTCGGGTACCAGAAACCGGGCGGGGAATTGAGCGTCGTCTACGTCTATTCCCGTTTCACGGAAATCAACTCCGACAACAGGGTCTCCTTCCACATCGGGGCGTCCGAGGACGAGCCCGACGCGAAAACGACGGAGAGCGTGGGCTTCTTTTTGCGGGGGGACGCCTCCCTCGCCGAAATAAGTTCCTTGACCACCCACATGTTCGTGGACAAACTCGACAAGGGGAACGTCTACGTCTGCCCGAACGACGAATTGGTCCTTAACTTCGCCCTCTCGCGGTTCGCGGAAGAGAACAGGGAGAAATTGGAGAACGGCTCCATGCACTACGACGAACTCTTCGATTTCTGCCCCGCCAACATAAACCCCGTCTTTCACCTGGACTTCATCCTGACCCTGGACAACGTGAGGGTGGGGGAGTCGGACTTCATGAACCCCCCGGACGACGTCAAGGGGGAGGTCATAGCCAACGCCGTGACGGGAGAGCCGGACCCCTCGAAAGAGTTCGTGAGGACCTTCTTCCTGAACGTGCCTTCCTCGCCCGTGCTGCCGCCGATGGCCGGCGCCCTTTACCGGAACACCCGAACGAGCGAGCCGGCCGACGGTTTGGAGCTGACGGCGTCGGAGCGCGCGGAACTCCTGGAACTTTTCGACGACACGGCCAGGAACAACCTGAAGCTCGGAGGCGCGAAAGGGCGGCTGACCTTGATGGACGTCCTTTTGATAGTGATAAACCTGGTCCCCGAGCCGACGAAGAGGAAGTTGTGGGACATGAACTTCGATCAGCTGTGCGTGAACGAGACCGACGAAAAACTCTGGGCCCTGCGCCTGGCCGATTACCTGAAGTCGAACGGAAACGGCGAGAAGCACGAGACTCTGGAAACCCTCGCGGCCGAGGTCGTGAACGGCATGTCGGAAAAGGCGAAAACGACGCTCAGGGAGCGGCTCGCCCTGGCCGGAAACGCGACCGTGACCAAAGTGATGTTCGCGCCGGGTCCCAAGACGTTCAGTTGACCCCGCGTCCCCCGACCCGAATCTTTGGGCTTCGGGTCGGGGCGCGCGGGAAAACGGGTAACCGAACCGCCAATCGAAAAAAAAGACGTTTGGGGTTCGCGGCCTTTTCCGACCGGACGGGCGGTTGGGAAAAGAGCCTTTTCCGGCCATGACGGAGGTCGGGAAAGGCTCTTTTTTTTGCCCCGCGGACGAAAGCGGGAGCTCAGGTCCCCGTGTCGGGCGTCAGGGTCACGAACTGCATCTCGGAAAAGGTCCCGATCCTGATCGGGGGCCCGAAGGTTCCGAGGCCTCGGGAGACAAGCAAGGTCAGACCGTTGAAATCGTAACGGCCTTTGTAGTTGGGGAACCTCGCGTTTATCAGAAATTGTCCGGGAAAGAACTGCCCGCCGTGGGTGTGACCCGTCAGCATGACGGGAATCTTCTCTTTAATCGCGTATTCCATTCCCACGGGACTGTGGTGGATCAAGACCCGGGGAAGGGCCGGGTTGGTTTTTATCTTGGGAAGCTCCTCCGCGATCGTCAAATCGTTAACCCTGTGGGCGTCGTCGGTCGAAAGGTCCGCGTTCATGTACTCGAGACCGATGAGGTTAATCCCGTTGGTTTCGACGTTGACGTTT
>JAITKT010000099.1 GCA_031278225.1 Deltaproteobacteria bacterium | reverse complement strand
CGAAATCCCTTCGCCGGGGTCGTTCGTTTCGTCGAAAACACCGTCATTTTTCCGCCGATCCCGCCCGGGGAGCCCGTCGCCCGAAACCGGGACGGGCCGCGCGGGCGAGCCCGCGTCGTTCGGGATTCGCGACCCCCGAAGACGCCCTCCCGCGCGAGCGCAGCCGTCGCGGGCTTCGTTCGGGCCGTTTCGACTTGACACGCGCGCGGGATCGATGGTAATCTGACCGCGCAGTTTAAGGGTCACTCGCCGGGTTTCCGCATCCGCCAAAATCGGTTTTCAGCCGTTTGGCGACGGCCGCGTCGCGCGACCCGGGGAAAACGCGTTTTCAATTCCGTTTTGTCGTTCGAAAAAAAAAGACGCGGCGGAAACCAAGGAGCGAAAGGGTCGCCGGGGCCGTCGTTTCGCGCGCGGGCGCCGGGGTCTTTTCGGCGCGACCGCGCCGCCGACCCCTTGAAATCCGGCGAACCGCGGACGGGCCGGCCCCCGGTCTTTTCGAACGTCGAAAACTCGCCAAAGGACAAAGGTCAAAACAATCAATCGCTCGGCGAAACGCCCGCGGGGTTTTTCGCCGCGGAACCGGGACCCGCGGGGTTTACTCTTATGGGACGGATAATAGTGGGTGACGTGCACATGCGCGGCGTCGACGACGACGAAGACGCTCTCAGGGAAGCCGCCGAGAATTTGAGAACGCTCGCCGAACAAGGCGTGCCCGAAGCTCAGTACCAGCTGGGTTTGTTGTATTACGTCGGAAAAGGGGTTAAGAAGAACCACCGCGAATCCGTGAAATGGTTGCGCCTGGCGGCGGACAAGCATGTCATCGAAGCCCTCTTCGCCCTCGGGATGATGTACGACAACGGCTGGGGATTGAAGCAGGATTACAGGGAGTCGGTCATTTTGTACACCGAGGCGGCCGAGGCGGGCAATTGCAATTCGAGATACAACCTGGGGCTTTCCTACTTTTACGGCTTGGGCGTGGCGAGGGATCACAAACAGGCCGCCAAGTTGTTCCGGGCGGCCTCCAAAGGCGTGATGCCCGTCGCGATGTTCAATCTCGGGGTCATATACGAAAAAGGCGAGGGGGTCGAGAGAAATCTGGTTCAGGCGATGAAGTGGTACAAGATCGCCGCCGAAGGGGGTTATCCCCCGGCGATGGAAGCTCTGAAGGATTTCCTTTAGCCGGTCGCGTTCATTCCGTTCCCACCGTTCTCTCGCTTCGGGGAGACCCGGGCGTTCCGGACGGGGAAGTCTCGCCCCTTCATCGAGGGGGTTCGCGAAAACCCGTCAATGACCGGCTCTCGTCCGGCTCGCGACCGATCGACGCGCTTTCACTTCTTGTCTTCGGGCGGCTTTTTCTTCGCGAACGGCGAAGCGCAGAGGGCCGCCGCGACGCCGCTCGCGGCTCCGGTCAGGGCCCCCGGGTGACCCGTCGCCATGATGACCGTCAAGCAAACGGCCAAGACGACGAAAAACACCGCGAACCAGGCCGCGCCGAATTTTTTGTCGGACATTCGCGTTTCCCCTTGGAATTACGTTTTCGCCCGAAAGAACAACCGGGCGGTTTTCGGAAAAGAAATCAATTCAATCGGGCTCACCGTTCTTTCGCGCCGACGCAGTCGCCAATGTCCTTGTCGGTCGAGAAGTCATCGACGATTTGAACAATCGAAACGAGATCGTTTATGAAGATCTTCGCGAACGCGCACCCTTCCGCGTTTCCCCTGGTCGCGTACGTCGCGTGGTCCCGTATTGTTTTCAAGGTGTTTTCTTTGGTGTTCAAATCAAGACATTCCGCGTCGTAGATGAGCGAAACGCATTCGGAACTCGCGAATATCGTCTTTTTGTTCAAAAAATCCCGAAACTTGTTTTTCAAACGGTTCTGACCGGCCTCGGTGAAAACCAGGGGTTTTCTCGCGTGAATCTGAGCGTACATGTTGTGCAGGTTAATGGTGTCGCTTCCCAGCTGCACGGACAGGCCGGGGGGCCAGACGGTTCTTTCCACGATGTCGAATGAGGTCCACTGTTTGAAACAATCGGAGGGATCGGCCAAGGGGATCAACTCGTGTTTTTTCGCGGGAAACGTTTGGTCGCGGCACCGTAGGATTTTTTCCGTCTCGCCGGCTATTATCTCGTTGTAGAACGTCTTGAGAATAATCTTGTGATTTCTTTCGAAGTCGAAGTGGAGATCCAAAAAGTTCTCGAGATTCATGTTGACGCCGACGTTTCGCGTCATGGTTTTGAGAGTCAGATTAATCTCTTCCATAAGCCAACCGATGTTTTCCGGCCCTTTTCGTTTTGACCGGCGGTTTTGGGGGAGGGCCCGGGACCGTTTCGGGCACCGGACCCTCCGAAATCGCGTTTCGGCGGGGTTCATTTCGGCGGGAAGAGGGCCAGCAGCCACTCGTCGACCGCTTTCTCGAGCGCGGCGTCGGATTGGTCGTCGGCTCTTTTTCTCACGAGGCCGGGGCTCAATACCTCGCCGTTTTTGACCGAGGCCCCCAAGGATTCGATGATTTCCCCGGGCCTCGTTCCGGCGGTGGCGAAAAGGCCGACCTTCGCCCCCTTGAAGTCAAGATTTTCCATGAAGAGAGCCACGGCATCGGGCTTGTCCCCGTACCAGACGGGGCATCCGAAAAACACCGCCGAATGGCCCTCCAGGTCCGGCGCGGCGCCTTTCAAGACGGGGGGGATCTTCGATTCCCGGCGCTTTTGCTCGCTTTCGATGATTTCCTTTTCGGTTTTCGGGAAAGCCGTTTCGGTTTCTATCCTGTACAGCTCGGCTCCGGTCTTTTGGGCCAAGAGATTCGCCAGGCGCAGGGTGTTTCCCGTCTCCGAGAAATAGATGACCGTTATTTTCCCCTCCGGAAGGGAGGGGGTTTGCGCCGTCAGCGGGGCGCCCGCGAAAAGGCAGACGATTAAAGCGGCGATGAATCCGAAAACGGTCGGGAGCGCGTGATTTCGACGTGTGTTTCGCATGGCGGTTTTCTTTCCTGTTTGATTTTCGTCGCGGACGTTCCCCGGTTCGCCCGGGCTCGCGGGGGACGTCGTGGGTTTTTGGGGGAAACGCGGCCGGGACTTCCCCGGGTTTTTCGGCCGTCGCTCCGGATTCGAAGGGGATTTCCAAAGGATTTCCAAGGGATTTCGGGGGGATTTCGGGGGGATTTCCGGAACCGTTTCCGGCCGTTTCCCCGATTTCGGAGGGACCGTTCGATGTTCCGGCGCGGACGCCGGGGGACGGGAAGGGGTCATTCCCCGAAACTCCGTGAAATAAAGCGCGTTACGTATTTTACTCTTTCAAAATCTTTTTGGCAAACGGAAAAACCCTCCTTGGAAGTCCGAAGGTTCGTTTGTCCGGCGGGATTCGCCGGGATTGGGCCCGATTCGGCCCGATTGGGCGGAATTCGGGGTAACGGGACGGATTTCCCGTTGGCGCGAGGCGAAAACGTTATCCCCCCCCCTTCCTTCGCGGGAGTCCCTCGAATCGCGGGAAACCCCCCCGCATTCGTCAGGGGACGCCGCGCGCGGGCGATAATCCAAACCCCGCCGCGCTTTTCGTCGTTCGCGCGCGGTTACGAGTCGCCGATTCGCGAACTTTCGGCGGTGCCTTTTTTATTTCACAAAATCAAATTTTTCGCGTCATGTCGACTTTTCCCCCCTCCCGGCGAAGGACGTTCCCCCGCGTCTTGACTTCCCGGGCAAGGAAAAACGCGGTTTTTCGGTCATCTTGACATCGCCGGACGCGATTCTTCATAATGCCCGGGCCGCGGTCAAAAGTTCCCTTTTGTCGATTGAAAATACGATCTCGCGGAATCGCTTTTCCGTCCGACGCTTTGGCGAAAAACGATTCTTTCGTTGGAGTTTCGGATGTTCCGTTCCGTCGAAACATGCCCCTTTTACGCAAAAATGTTTATTTTCGCGACGGGAGGCATTGTTTTTGTTTTTGATTTTTATGTGATAACATAATAACGCATATATCACTTTCCGCTCTCCAAAATGTGGGAGGTCAAGGGGGAAAAAAAGATGATTCAAAATGATTTCATTGACATTGTCCGCAGAACCGTTCTCTTTGCCGACGTCGAACCGGGCGAGTTCGAGTCATTGATGCAAATATCGGCGGTTAAACGATATCAGCAAGGTCAGGTTATTTTCAATCGCAGCGACGCCGGCGGCGGTCTTTACGTTTTGGTCGAAGGGAAGGTAAGAATTTTCGTCAGCGGCAACGGCTCCAAAGAGCAATTGCTGAGAGTTCTTTTGCCCGGAGACACCTTTGGCGAGGCGGGCATATACCTTGACTACGGCTACCCGTCCACCTCCCAGTGTCTGGACAAGTCGACGGCCTACTACTTTCCGGGAGACAAACTGAAACGCATCGTGAGCGAAAGCCACCAACTCTCCGCGAACTTCCTCAAGGTCCTGGCCTTGAAACTCGCCGATTTCGCGCATCTCTTCGAATCGAGGACCATAAAGGAAGCCCCGGCGAGGCTCGCCTCCTTCATTCTGAATCACGAGGAAGTCAGCGGCAGGATGAAGCTGAACTTCAGCAAGGGGCAACTGGCCTCCTTCATAGGGACCTCGCCCGAGACCGTTTCGAGGGCCTTGAGTCTTTTGAAGGCCAAAAACGCCATCAAGGAGGAAAAGCCCTACATCGTGATCTTGAACCGCGACATCTTGAACGGCCTGGTTCAGGGGACCTTCAAGGACTACTGAGCCCGTTTCCCGAAATGACCTTTTCGGGCGGGGATCGTCTTTTCCCCGCCGATTGTTTCGGGTGTTTTTCGTCAAAAAGACCCCCGATTGTTTCGAAAAGCGAGCGCGAATTTCCCGTCAAAAGCGAAGTTCGCGCTTTTATTTTGTTTTGGC
>JAITKT010000051.1 GCA_031278225.1 Deltaproteobacteria bacterium | reverse complement strand
CTGGCCCGGTACGTGGGGACGGAAGAGGCGGTGACCTGCGCGAACGGAACGGACGCCCTCTTTTTGGCCTTGATGGCGGGGGGGGTTAAGCCGGGGGACGCGGTCTTTTGCCCGACCTTCACCTTCATAGCCACGGCGGAGGTCATATCCCTCAGGGGGGCGACGCCGGTCTTCCTGGACTCGGACCCGGAAACCTTCAACATGGACCCGGGGGACCTCCGGAAGAAGATAGTCGCGACCAGGAAGAAGGGGGACCTCGTGCCGAGGCTCGTCATCGCCGTGGACCTCTTCGGGCTCCCGGCGGATTATCCGGCCATCCGGAAGGTCGCGGACGAGTTCGACCTGTTGGTTTTGGAGGACGCGGCCCAGGGATTCGGGGGGAGGATCGGGGAAGAGAGGGCCTGCGCCTTCGGGGACATGTCGGCCACGAGTTTTTTTCCCGCGAAACCCTTGGGCTGTTACGGGGACGGGGGAGCGGTGTTTACCAAGGACAAGGGGACGGGGGAGATTTTGCGGAGTCTCCGGTCCCACGGGCAGGGGAAGGAAAAGTACGACCACGCGAGGGTGGGCATGAACTCGAGGCTCGACACCCTGCAGGCGGCCATCCTTTTGGCCAAGCTCAAGGTCTTTCCGGAGGAGCTCGAGGCGAGGCAAAGGGTCGCGGAGAGGTATTCGCGGGCCCTTTCGGGAGACGTCATCGCGCCCGTCGTTCCCGCGGGGTATCTTTCTTCCTGGGCCCAGTACACGGTGAGGGTGCCCGGGGGGGCGGAGCGGAGGGACGAATTGGCGGGCAGGATGAGGGAAAAGGGGATCCCCACCATGGTTTATTATCCCAAACCCCTCCATCTCCAGCCGGCTTACGCCGCGGGGGCGGTTTCGGCGGGGGATTGCCCCGAGGCCGAGAAGCTGTGCGGGGAGGTTTTGTCCCTTCCCATGCATCCCTATCTGGACGAGAAGGACCAGGACGGGGTGATCGAGGCCCTGAAAAAGTCCCTGTGAGGGGTTTTTCGGGGGATTGAGGGGGGTTTTTCCTTGTTTTCGGGAAAACCCCCTTCGGGCTTTTTCACGGTTTCCGGGGACGTCCCCCGGGGAGGCCCGCATGACGAACATCGACCGCGAAAAGATTTTCATCGACAAGGTGAGCGAAAAAAAGACCATAGTGGCCATCGCGGGACTGGGGTACGTGGGGCTGCCCCTGGCCCTCTCCTTCGCGGAGGCGGGCTATCAGGTCCTGGGACTGGACGTGGACGGGGAGAAGGTCAAAAAGATAGGGCGCAGGGAGTCCTACATAGGGCACGTGTCCAAGAACAGGTTGAAGGACGCGGCGGCCCTGTTTTCCGCCACGACGGATTTCAAGCTCGCGGGGGAGGCGGACGCCGTCATAATCTGCGTCCCCACGCCCCTGACCGCCAACAGGGACCCGGACCTGAGCTTCGTGCGGGGGACCCTCGAATCCCTCCTGCCCCACCTCAAGGAGGGGCAGCTCCTGTCCCTCGAGAGCACCACCTATCCGGGGACCACGACCGAGATTTTGAGGCCGCCTTTGGAAGCGAGGGGCCTGATTCCGGGGAAGAATTATTTTCTGGTCTACAGCCCGGAGCGGGAGGACCCCGCGAACCCGGACTTTCGGACCCAGACCATTCCCAAGGTTTTGGGAGGCGCGACCCCGGCCTGCGCGAGGGCGGGTCTGGCCCTCTACGGGAAGATAATCGCGAGGATGGTGCCCGTGAGCTCCCCGGAGGCGGCGGAACTCACGAAACTCCTGGAGAACATCTACCGCGCCGTGAACATAGGCCTCGTGAACGAGCTGAAGCTCGTGGCGGACGGCATGGGCCTGGACATCCACGAGGTCATAAACGCCGCCGCCACCAAACCCTTCGGGTTCACGCCGTTTTATCCGGGACCCGGGATAGGGGGGCACTGCATCCCCGTGGACCCCTTCTACCTCACCTGGAAGGCGAGGGCTTACGGGATCCACACCCGTTTCATAGAGCTCGCGGGGGAGATCAATTCCGGGATGCCCCGGCACGTGACGGAAAAGCTCGCCGGGGCCCTGAACGAGAGGGGCATGCCCCTTAAGGGCGCGAAGATTTTGCTCCTCGGGATGGCCTACAAGAAGAACGTGGAGGACATGAGGGAGTCGCCGTCGCTGGAGGTCCTGAAAATTCTTTTGGACCGGGGGGCCGACGTTTCCTACTCGGACCCCCACGTCCCGGAACTTCCCCCCACCCGCAGGGGCAGCTACAACCTCACGAGCGAGCCCCTGACCCCGGAAAACCTCGAGGGCTTCGACGCGGTCATGATGCTCACCAACCACAAGGCCTTCGACCGCGAGCTCATCCTCAGGCACTCCAAACTCCTGGTCGACACGAGGGGAGCCTTCCCCGCGGGACCGAACGTGGTGAAGGCGTGAGGGGGGATTGGGCGTTCCGGATTGGACGCGTCGGGGCCGGCCCCGGGAAAGGGAGGCCCGTTTCCCGGGGCCCGGGGAAAGGGCCGGGGTGACCGAAAATGAGCGAAACGAGGACGAACGCGCGAAAAAACCGCGGGGTGACGAATTTGCCCGAAGATTATTCCAAAAGAAAAGCTTGCCCGCCGCTCGCGCTTTTCTCGGCGGTCATTTCCCTTTTCCTCCTCTTCCCCGCGGCCGGCTGCACGGTCAAGCCCGTCAGGAAAACGGCCCAGCCGGAGGAGATGAACGTCATCCCCGTGAAGGCGGTCATCGAGGCCGGGGATTGGCTGGTCATAAGGGGCGTCACGGATCCCTCGAACTTCATAAGTTCCGTCACGAACATGCCCTTTTCCCACTCGGCCATCTACGACGCCGAAAACGACAGCGTGATAGAGGCCGAGGCGCACGGCGTGAGCGTGACGCCGCTCGCGAAATTCCTGGCCAAGGCCCAGAGGGTTTGGGTCTTGAAGCCCGTGTGGGCCACCCCGGAAACGCGACCCCTGGCCGTGGCGAGGGCGCGGTCGCGGGTGGGGAAACCCTACGATTTCACCGGACTCGTGGGAATCCCCGTCCCGGGGACCTATTACTGCACCGAACTGGTGATGGATTCCTGGCGCCCCTTCATGGGTGACGACGATTCCGACAACCCCATCCCCGCGGTCATCTCCCCCGGGCGATTGCACCATTGGGGAAGGGTGGTTTACGATTCCATGGAGATCGGGGAAAACAGGAACAAATAGAAAGGGCGCGGAACCGGGGGCGGGAAAAATCCCCCCCCCTTCCGGCTTCCGGTTTTCCGGGGCGCCGGACGGCCGGCTTTCGCCCCCGGGAAGCCTTCGCGGGGAAACCGGTCCCAAAAGGCCACGTCGGATAAGACGCCGCGATCGGGCTCGAGCGGAACGGTTGTTCCCGTTTTTCGCCGCGCGGGCGTATATTTCCGGGCGATCGCGGAAAGCGGAACGCGGGCGCGACCTTTCCCCGGACCGCGGCGCTTCCCGATCGGGGCGGAAAACCGGACCCGCGACGGGAATCCGGGCGCCCGGGAAGCGAGTTTGTTTTTCGTCCGGCCGGTCACCGTCCGTCGTTTGTCCGAAAGACGAATCGCGTCCCCGGCGGTTTTCCCCGTCGAGGCCTTTTTTTTCGTCGAATTCGCTTCCGGCGAGGCGACTCGCGGGACCGCGGGCGGGCGCTTCCGGCGCTTCCGGCGCTTCCGGCCCTTCCGACGTTCGGGAAACCGGGACGTCAGAGGTCGGGAAGGCGCTCCGGCCATTCTATTTCGGACAATTCCCTCTCCAATTTCCTCGCCGCCTCTTCCGCCTCTTCCTCGGAGAGGTCGCCCTCCCGCGACCGGAAACAATGGGCTTCCTTCAGCTCTTTTTCCTTCGCGAACGCCCGGTTCAGGAGTTCGTGGTGGGCGAGGAGGGCCCGTCTTTCGGCTTCCGTTTCCTCTTCCGAGGGAGGTTTGAGGCCGAAGCGTTCGGTCAGTTCCTCGAACGACGGGCAAGTTTCCGCGTCCCGGGAACCCAGCCACGATTCCGTTTCTTCGGGAGCGGCCGAGATCCGGTCGACCACCTCGTTCAGCATGGTGTACATGCCGCGAAGTTCCAGGAGATTCGCGAGGCGGGTCGTCATGTCCGTCAGGGAAAGGGTCTCGACCCGGCGATTGTTCAATCGATCGTGAAACCGGGTGATTTCCATGTGGCGATCGAGCAGGGTATACCCGAGCAGGTCGCGAGTCTTGGGAAAGCTCCGGCTCAAACGTTCCCAGGGCGGTTCGCGGTAACGGAGCTCGTTCGCCGCCTCGGCGCCGGCCTTGATTTTTCGAAGGAGTTCCATTTCGGTTAAGGTTTCGATCACGTTCGCCCCTTGAAAAACGACAAATAAAACATGAGCTTTGGTCCGGCCAAAATCCGGAAGGAAGGATCGGAGGATCTTTTCCTCTCTTCCCGGGTTGACCCCGCGAATCGGAGCGTTTCCCGGGATTGAAGTCGGATTGAAGTCGGATTGTGGCCGGATCGCGGTCGGATTCGCGCGGGAAGAATTCGGCGCTTCGAAAGACGATAACATTGTAAAAATCCGTTTCGCGATTGTCAAGGCGGTCAAAATCCCTTGGAAATCAAGGGACGAACGGACGCGCGGCGATTGCCCGGCGATTGCCCGGCGCGGGCCCGGGAAGAGCGTTGTCTTTCCGGCGGGCGGGGTTCGCCGGGGGTTTCGCGCGTTCGCGGCGAAGGTCCCTTAAAAAATTTTCGGGCCGCGTTTCGCGCGCTGGGACGCGCGGGGGATTGACGGGATTCGTCAAAGCCCCGTCAATCGGTTCTTTCGACGAACCCGACGCGTTTCTTGAGACGAGAACGGCGGGGCGGGAAATTATTTTCGGAAGCGGGGGAAGAATCGCCCCGAATTTTCCAAAAACACATTCGCGCTCTTCGGGGAAAGTCCCCCCGTTTTCGGGACATGACCGGGCCCGGGGAGCCGCCCCCGGCGACCGGGTCGAAACGGGTCGGCTCGGACGCCGGGAACATCCGGGCGAGGTCCCGGGCGAGTCGGGTTTTTCGGGGTTTTCGCTCTCGTCGGAAGGAGCGTCGGGTCCATCGGCGGATTTGGTTCGCGGGCATCCGTTGCCGTCGTTGACGGGCGCTCAAGCCGGTCGCGCCCGACAAGCGCGAACCGGACGAGGGACGCGGGGGGGGGGAAGGTTCGCTCGGGAAAAAAGGGGGAGGGCGGGCGAAGCCCGGCGATAGCGGGGAAAAGGCATGGGGAAACCCGCGATTCTTCGCGCGAGTTCGCTCCGGTGTTTTCGAGCCGGGTTCCCTTGACCTCACCCTCGCACCCCGCGAAAAGAAAGACTCCGCCGATGAAAACGCCCGGTCCCTTTTCTTCGCGGAGGTCAGGCGTTTTGCCGCCGCGTCGTTTATCGGCGTCGTTTCAAGGGCTCCCGAAAATTTTTCGCGGACCTCATTTTCCGGAACCGTCGCGGCCGGGGGAGACCGGCGGTCGCGTTCGGACGGGTTTTCGCGAGTCCCCCGGTTTCCCGGAGGTGGTTTCGGCCGAAAGCTTTCGCGGGGCGGTTTCGCGTTCATGACCCGCGGTCGGACCCTTTGGAGCCGGGACCGCCGCCGGTTCCGCCCGTTCGGGCGTCATTGACGAACGCGGGTAACGCGTTGAGCGCGGGAGCCGCGGAAGTTTGGCCGTCCGGTCGACGTTGACTGCCATTTTGACCGATTTCGGGACCCCCGGGCGGTCCTCGCGGTTCGGGAAAAACCCGCGGACGATCCGGCGGGAGCGGATTCGGCCGCGCCCGTACTCGTTCGGGCGCTTAATCGGGGCCTTAATCGGGGACTTGACGGGCGGCGATTCCCCGGTCTCTTTTGGGGCTCTCGGGGGAAATCGATCGTCCCCCGGCGGGGTCCGCCCCGGACGGGTTCGAATCGTTGACCGTCTCGGGGCGTAAAAGACATGATTGCGCGCGAAAGCGAAAGCATTCGTGAACGCGCGCCCCATGCCATTTCCGGGGACCGTGTCTTTTTCGACGGGTGCCCCGAACGAAGCGCGAACAAGATGACCTCACCTTCAAAGTCGGGTCGGAAAAGTCCGCCGTCGGGTGCCCTCGCCCCGAAATGTTCGCGGCGAAAATCATGAGATCCGAAAGAAGAATACCCGGAGGCGCGCCTTCGGGTCACCGGAAGTCCGTCTTCCCGGACGCGCCGACACCCGTCGCGAGGAGCGCTCGTCCCGGAAGGACCCGTGCCGCGGAGACCGGCTTCCCCGATCCGAAAAAGACCATTGCCCGGGCTTTCGCCGGGAATGCCATTGTCTTGGCGACGCGCGCGAGCTTTGACGCGACCGCCAAACACCTCCATGTCGTTAATTCCGGAAATCGGATTTTCGGAAGAGTTTAATCAAGCAAAAGTCTTTTCGAGTGAAACGGATTCTCTCGATCAATGCGGGTTTATCGAGGATTATTTCCACTTTTCCTCGAAGCTTTTCAGTTTGGCGTCGGGTATGTCCAAAAAAGCGAGTATTTCGCCGCGAGGAATACCCTTGTTTGTCAGAAACAAGGCTGTTCTGGCCTTTTCGTTTTCCATGGCATGCTCATACTTTTTTTCGGCCGCCGCAACCTTTATCTCGGCCGTTTTTTCGGCCGCCGCAACCTTTATTTCGGCCGTTTTTTCGGCCGCCGCAACCTTTTTGTCAGCCTTTAAGAGCGCATCGTTGACGGTCCTGTCCATCCATTCGTAAAAAGTTTCAGCATATTCTTTCATGAGTTGATTCTCCTTCGCGATGGTTTCCCGTTGGCTCTCGGTGAGTCTCTTCCAATGCGGCAAGGTAATTGTCTTGTGGAA
>JAITKT010000007.1 GCA_031278225.1 Deltaproteobacteria bacterium | reverse complement strand
TGAGGTGGGAGCGACCGTCCAGGAGGGCCTTGTCTATCTCCTTGTCAATGGCGTCCCGGGCCTCGTCGACCGTGCGGCCCAGAAGGGATATGGAGGAGAAGCGGCTCTCTTCCGGGGAGAGGGTGACGCGGACGCGGGATTTCCGGGGGGAGTCTTTTTTGTTCGCGGACGCGTCCCTTCCGGCGCCCAGCTCGTCCAGGGTCACTTTCACGGTGAGCATTCCGGACTCCACCGAGCCCTCGTTTTTCTCCCTGTTCCAGGAGAGAACCTTCCCGTATTTGCGGAATTTTTTGATGTAGACCTCGTCGTCGGGTTTGAGGTCGCGAGGGGCTTCCTTGATTTCCCCGTCGTCCTTAATGGTTTCCGGGAGTACCTCCTTAAGGGTCTTCAGAAACTCGGCCTTTTTGACGTTCAGGTCCACGGGATTGGGCCTTTCGCCCCCGCGGAGTTTTTCGGCCACCTCGGTTTTCAGTCGTTCGAAGTCGGTCTTGACCCTGGAAAGGGCGTTTTTGAGGCGGAAGTCCTTTTCCTTGGCGTCCAGGTTCAGTTTGTTGATTTCTTTCGCGAGCTTGGCTTTGTTGTGTTCCAGGAGGAGTCGGAGTTCCAGGCGCTCCTTTTCGACCGCGGCCTTTTCGGCCAGGAGGGCGCTTCTGGTTTCGTCCAGCTCCTCCAGGAGCTTCATGGATTTTTTGTGGTTGTCGTCGAGATAACCGAAGGCCTTGTCCACGAGAAAAGAGGGGAGACCGAGCTTTCTCGCCATGTTCAGGCCCCCCGAGAAGCCGGGGGCCCCGTAGGAGAGGCCGTAGGCCGGGGTGCCGTCGACGGAGGAGTTGACCGCGACGGACACCACGCCCGGGGTGAGGGCGGCCCAGGTTTTCAAAAGATGGAAGTGGGTGGCCGCGAGAACGGTCGCGCCCGTGGTTTTGAGGTGCTCCAGGACCGCCAGGGCCAAGGCCTGGCCCTCCTGGGGGTCGGTGCCGCCGCCCAGCTCGTCCAAAAGGACGAGAACCCCGGGACCGGGACGCTCCAGAACCCGGGCCAGGGCCCGGAGGTGACCGGAAAAGGTGGAGAGGTCGCTCGAGAGGTCCTGGTTGTCCCCCATGACGCAGAGAATTTCCGCGGGGAAGTCGGTGGATCCGTTGGCCTTCCCGTGCGCGTGAAGGCCCGACTTCATCATGAGGAGGTTCAGGCCCAGGGTCTTCAGGGCCACGGTCTTTCCCCCGGTGTTCAGGCCCGAGATGACGAGCAGCGGGTTTTCGGGCTCTATTTTGAAGTCCAGGGGCGTCATGCGCCTGTTCTCCGAGGCGAGCCTTCTTTCCAGAAGGGGATGCCGGAGACCCTTGAGGTCGTAGCCCTCCCCGGGGCGGTAGGCCGGGGGGGCGGTGTCCAGGTCCAGGGAGATCTTTCCCAGGGTCAGGTAAAGGTCCAGTTTGGTGAGAATTCTCACGCTTTCCTTAAGGGAAGGGGCGATGTCCGACGCCATGCGGGAGAGTTTTTTCAAAATCCTCTCGATCTCGACCTTTTCCCTCTTTTTCAAATAATTCAGATGATTGTTCTCGTCCACGGTCTCCAGGGGTTCCATGTAGGCGGTCTGACCGCTCTGGGACCAGTCGTGGACGAGGCCCCTGTTTTTTCCCGCGGCCGACGACCTCACCGGTATCACGTAACGGTCCTTCCTGACCGTCACGATCTCGTCCCGCACCAGGGGCTTGTATTCCTCGGAACGCATGATGGTCGCGAGTTTTTCCGTGATCCTCGTCCGGGCCGCGGCCATCTCGCGACGGATCGAGGCGAGTTCGTCCGAGGCCGTGTCGAGGACGTCCCCCTCGTCCGAAACGCTCCTCGCGACGGTTTTGGCGAATTCCGAATAGTCCCCCATCCTTTGCGTCTCCGCGAAGAGAAGCGGGGCCTTCTCCCCGAAGCCCGCGAAACGTTTTTTCGAATTTTCCGCGGCCTCGGCCTCGTCTTTCACGAGAAGGAGGCTCTCGACGTTCAGGGACGCGCCCTCGATCATGAGCTCGTCGAGCATGGGGGTCAGGTCCAGGTGTTTTTCCAAAGGGGGCATTCCCCCCGCGAAGAGGACTTCCCCCGCTTCCCCTATGAGTTCCCAGGACCGGAGGATCTCGGGAGGGGTGAGCGTCGGCGAGAGGCTCCTCGCCAACTCCGCCCCGGGGACGGACTGGGTCCGTTCCGCCACGAATTCGAGGTATTCCCGGTACTCCTTCTCGAGGGGGGTTTCGTCCCGAAACCCGACGGGCCTTTCCTCCCGCGGGGCGGCGTCCCGGGGACCGGAGAGGTTTTCCCCGCGGTCGTCTTCCTCGCGGTCGTCCCGGTCGCGGTCGTCTTCGTCGGAAAGGTCCGCGGCGAAGGCCTCGCGAATCGCGCGGCTTTCCTCCTCGTCGGCGAGGACGTCTTCGGGGGCGCGGTCGCCCGCGTCGTCGCCCCCTGACGGAAACGTTTCCTTCCCGTCGCGGAGGTCGCGGAGGTCGTCGGGTTCGGGGTTTTCTCGGATGTCTTCGCTCATGAATGTTTTTGTCGGGCCCCCCCGCGAAGGGGGCCGGGGATTTTCGGACGGGGGATGCCCGAGGGGGCGGTCGGTCCGCTTCGCGCGCGGGCCGGATGCCGGGGGGACGCCCGCGGTCATGTTTTTCGTTGTTATTCCCGTCGCGTCATCTCAGTCGAAATTTTCGAGAATGGCCTTTCCCCTCCGATAGTCCAGGGTTTCGGCGTAGAGGGCCTTTCCGGTTATGACGCCCGCGAGTTCCGGGGCGATGGTTTTTATGACCCTCAAGTCGTCCTCGCCGGAGACGCCGCCCGAGACGATCGTGGGAAGCGACGAGGCCTTCGCGACTTCGAGGGCCAGTTCCGCGTTGGGGCCCTCGAGGGTGCCGTCCCTCTCCGTGTCGGTGTGGATGATTCGGCCGACCCCGAGGTCCTTCAAGGTCGCGGCGGTTCGGAGAAGGTCCTTTTCCCCGCCCTTTTCCCAGCCCCAGGTCTTGAGGCGGTCTCCCTCCGAATCCAGGGCCGCGACCGTTTTCCCGGGGTGTTTGCGGGAGGCGAGACTCACGAGGCCGGGGTTTTCCAGGACCGCGGTCCCCATGACGAGGAAATCGATTCCCATGTCCGCGTAGAGGTCGAGAACGGATATGTCCTTCAAGCCGCCCCCGAGCTGGATTTTCGCCCCGACCCTTTCGCGGATGGCTTTGACGGCCTCCCGGTTGTTTCCGGTTCCCCTGGAGGCGTCGAGATCGACCACGTGAATGAGGGTCGCGCCGAGCTTCTCCCAGCGCTCCGCCATTTCCGCCGGGTCGTCGGAGTAGGTCGTTTCCCTCAGGAAATCGCCCTTCACGAGGCGCACGCATTTGCCGCCCCTTATGTCAATCGCGGGAATGAGAAGCATTGTTTTTTTTCTCCGGGGGAAAAGCCTTCGGGGGCTTTTGGCTTATCCCCCCGCGAAATTTCCGTCACAAAACCCCTTTGGAGGAGAGGGGACCGGTTCCCCCGTCGTCTCTCGGGGACAGGGCGATTTTGGAGGCCATCCCGAAGGCCTTGAAGAGGGCCTCGGAGAGATGGTGGCTGTTGTTTCCCCGCTTTCCCTCCATGTGGAGGGTGAAGCCGGCCTTGCCCGCGAGGGCCCGGAAAAACTCCTCGACCAGACAGAAATCGAAGTCCGAACTGTAAGGTTGCGGGAAGGTCGCCTTGAAAAAGAGGTAGGGCCTTCTTCCGGCGTCGAGGGCCACCTCGGCCAGGGCGTCGTCCATGGGGACCAGGGCCGAGGCGAAGCGTTTGTGGGCGGAAAAATCCCCCAGGGACGCGGCCAAGGCCTCCCCCAGGACGATCCCCGCGTCCTCCACGGTGTGGTGGTAATCCACCCTCGCGTCCCCCGTCGCCTTGAGCTCCAAACCCCAGCCGGCGTGGGTGGCCATGGAGGTCAGCATGTGGTCGAAGAAACCCGAGGGGGTTTCCGCGGAAACCGGCCCGCCCCCCAGGTCAAGGGAGAGGGATATTTCGGTTTCCTTGGTGACGCGGCGGATCGCGGCTTTTCCTGGATTGACGGTCGCGGCCATTCTGGGTGTCCTCGGAGGAAAGGGCGTTAAGGGGAAACGGGGCGGGGTCGCGTCTTTTTCCCCGGGGGGGATCCCCCCGGGAACGACGCTCCGCCGCCAAGGGAAATATAGCCCCGTTTCCGGGATTTTTCCATGAAAATCCGGGCGGGGCCAAGGAGGTCGCTTGGGGCGGGCGCTTGGGGAGGCGCTCGGGCCGGCGCTCGGGCGGGCCCTTCCCGGGCGCGCCCGAAAGAGTTTTTCGGGCGTTTTTCGGGCGCGTTTCGGGCGGGACGGGTCGCGGGGGGGCTAAAAGTTGTCCCTGTCCAGGGGGAGGGCGACCAGGCCGGTTCTCGCCATGGCCCGGATGTGAAAGGGGGCGAGGCCGTTTATGGCCGTGTCCACGCTCTGGGCGGAGCCCGCGATCATGACGGTCGCCCGGTCTTTTTCGATGCTCTTGACGGTGAGGCCGAGGAGGCCTATGAGACTCATGATCTCCGTCTTCTTTTCCGGGGTGAAGGAGACGGTTATCAGGGCCAGTTCCCCGGTCATGGCGTTTTCGTGGGGAATGGCGTCGATTTTAATGACGTCTATGAGCTTTCTCAGCTGTTTTATCACCTGGTCCAGGACCTTTTCGTCCCCCGCGACGACGAGCGTTATGCGGGTGATGTCGCGGTTTTCCGTGGGGCCCGCCGCGATGGACTCGACGTTGTAGGCCCTTCTGGTGACGAGACCCGCCACGTGGGACAGGACGCCCGGCCTGTTGCGGACGAGAAGGGATATTATCTTTTTCATGAGGGCCTCGGGGGATTTTCCTCCGCCTCGTAAAAGTCCGTCTGGCCTTTTCCGGCGGGGATCATGGGGAGGACGTTTTCCCCGCCGTCGCAGACGACGTCCAGGAGTCCGGGGCCGGGGGTTTCCAAAAGTTCCCGGACGGAGTCGGTGAGGTCCGCGGGATTTTCGACCCTTTTTCCCGGGATCCCGTAGACCTTCGCCAGGGCGGAAAAATCCGGATTGTATTCGAAGACGGTCTGGGAATAGCGTTTGTCGAAGAAGAACTCCTGCCACTGGCGGACCATGCCCAGGCATCCGTTGTCGATTATGAGAATCTTGACCGGAATGTCGTATTGGCGGACGGTCGCGAGTTCCTGGAGGGTCATCTGGAAGCTCCCGTCCCCCGAGACGAGGGCGACGGGGAGTCCGGTCCCGGAGAGGGCCGCGCCGACGGAGGCCGGAAGACCGAAGCCCATGGTCCCCAAACCCCCGGAGGACAGAAACCTCCTGGGTTTGGTCGAAGTCACGAACTGGGCCGCCCACATCTGATGCTGGCCCACGTCGGTCACGATTATCGCCTCGCCTCCGGTGGCCTCGGAGAGGGCGCGGATCGCGGCCTGGGGTTTTATGAGATTTCCCCGGCTTTCGGGGACGATCAGGGGATGCTCGCTTTTGAGGCGGGCCAGCCTCTCCCTCCAGGCGGGTTTTTTCGAGGGCTTGATTGTTTTCGCGAGCCGGTCGAGGACGAGCTTCAGGTCCCCCGCGACGGGGATGTCGACCGAGACCCTCTTCCCGATCTCCGCGGGGTCCACGTCCACGTGGGCCACCCGGGCCAGGGGCGCGAAACCCCTCACGTCCCCCACCACCCTGTCGTCGAAGCGGACCCCCAGGCCTATTATGAGGTCCGATTCGTTTATGGCGAGGTTCGCGTACTTGGCGCCGTGCATTCCCGGAAGACCCAGGGAGAGTTCGCGGTCGTCGGGAAAGACGCCCTTGGCCTGAAGGGTGGAGACGACGGCGATGTCGGAGTCCTCGGCGAGTTTTAAAAGCGTTTCCGAAACCCCTTCCCCGGAGGCTCCCCCGCCCACGTAGAAGACGGGCCTCCGGCTTCTGGAAATCGCCCCGGCCAGGGCCTCGACTTCCCCGTCGTCGGGGACGGGGCGGGGGTCGTAGCCGGGAATGGAGACCGTTTTTTTGCCGTTGGATTTGGCCGGGGCCGTCTGGATGTCCCTCGGGACGTCTATCAAAACCGGGCCCGGTCTTCCGGTCCCCGCGAGAAAGAAGGCCTCGGCCAAGACGTCCTCGAGGTCCGCGGGGTTTTTCACGAGGTAGTTGTATTTGGTTATGGGAATGGAAATGCCGTAGATGTCGGCCTCCTGGAAGCCGTCGGTTCCCAACGACGAAGTGTTCACCTGCCCCGTGATCGCGACCAGGGGGACGGAGTCCATGTGGGCGTTGGCGAGGCCGGTCACGAGGTTGGTGGCCCCGGGACCCGAGGTGGCGATGACCACCCCGGTCCTCCCGGAGGCCCTGGCGAATCCGTCCGCCGCGTGCGCGGCCCCCTGCTCGTGCCTCGCGAGAACGTGCTTCGCGTTTCCGTCGTGGAGGGCGTCGTAGAGGGGGATCACCGCGCCTCCCGGATAACCGAAGACGAGGTCGACCCCGTTTCTTTCGAAGAAGTCGACGATGAGTTCGGCTCCGTTCGCGGGGGCGCGGCCGCGTTTCTTTTTCGTTTCTTTCGTCATTTGAAAATCACCGAAAACCCCCTCGGGCTCGCGCCGGGGGAAAGAAAAAAAGGGCTTCCGGAAACCGTTCGGAAAAATTTCCCGGGGGAAGAAAAAAATTCCGGGGCCCCAAGGTCATTTGACGACCCTTCTGAACTCCAGGGCGTCCTTCAGGGTGCCCCCGTCCACGTACTCCAAGTCCATGCCCGAGGGGAGACCCCGGGCGAGTTTCGTGACCTTGAGGTCGAATTCCCCCAAGAGGTCCAAAAGAAGGGAACAGGTGCTTTCCCCCTCGGGGGAACTGCCCGTGGCCATCAGAACCTCGGTTACGGGGTCGGGGGTGTCCAGGCTTTTCCGGATCCTCTCGACGAGGTCCCCGACGAAGAGGTCGTTCGGGCCCACCCCGGACAGTGGATTCACGGCTCCCCCCAAAACGTGGTAGAGGCCCCGGAAGAGACCCGAGGCTTCTATGACCATGAGGTCCGCCGGGGACTCCACGACGCAGACGGTCGCGCGGTCCCGGGCGGGGTCGAGGCAGCGGGGGCAGGGGTCTTGGGCCGTGTAGTCGTGACACACGGAACAGAAGCGGATCTCTTTCTTGACCGCCACCATTGCCGAGGCCAGGGCCTCTATTTCCTCGTCCGGTCTTTTCAGGATGTGAAGGGCGAGCCTCGTCGCGCTTTTCTTCCCCAGACCCGGGAGGGTCGCGAGTCTTTCTATGAGTTCCGTTATCTGTCGCGGGTGTCGCATGCCTCTTTCGGTTTCCTCGTTTCGGGGTCAATCCGCGATGGCGGTTGACGGTCCTTATGAATACCAAAAAACCAAGGGGCTTTTCAAGCTCTCCCCGTAAAACGGCGCCGTTCCGACGCGCTCTTCCCTTTGGCGAAACGGGGCGCGGCGCGCGGGCGGCCCGGTTTTCGACGGGATTCGGCGTCGTTCGGGCCTTCCGGGGGAGGACGCTTTCCAACGCGATTTCGCGTTTTCCGGGCCTTCGGGTTTTTTGGGGGGTTCGGGTCCGGGGAAGGAAAAAGAAGGGAAAGGACGGGAGGCGCGCCTGCGAATCGCGGGAGCGCGCGGCCCCGGGTGTTTTCGAAAAATTTTTCGCGTTTTTTTGAAACGCCTTCGGGACGCTTTTCAACGATTGGGATGTTTTTTCAAAAATTCCCCGAGCGAATTCATCCAGGTTTCGTAGGCCTTGGGCGTCAGATGAAGCCCGTCGTCGGTCATGTCGTCGGAAAGCTTTCCGTCTTCCCCGCCCAAGGGGCCGAATATGTCCAGGAGCTCCGTTCCGGATTTCCGGGCGGCTTCCGCGAGGAGGGCGTTGGCCTCCCTGACGAGCGCGTTCGTCGGGGAATCGGTCTTTCGGAAAAACTTTTCCTCCCGGACGGGGGCGAGGGTTTGGACCGCGAGACGGAGGCCCGGGATGCCGTCGCGGAGCTTCTTCCAAACGCGCGCGTGGTTTCGCGCGAGTTCCCCGGGGCTTCTTCCCTGACACAGGTCGTTGATTCCGATTTGAAGAAAGACAAGGTCGGGATTCGCGAGCGCGACGCGGTTCAAACGGAAGACCAGGGCCGCGGCGGTGTCGCCGCCCAGTCCCAGGTTCACGACCTCGTCGTCGGGCGCGATTGACGTCCAGACGTTGTATTCCGTGAGACTGTCGCCGAGCATCGCGATTGTTTTGGGCATCGTTTTTCCCTCATCCCCGGTCTTTCGTCCCCGAGCCGGTCCAGGCGCCGGTCTTGGCGCCGGTCCCGGCGAAGGCGAATTTATTGAGGAGAATCAAAAGAGCCGCGAGGAAAACGACCCGCGGGAAAAGCGCCAGGATCTCGCGTCCCATGAGCTCGTCGTTCGCGACGTGGACCGCGACGAGCGCTCCGAGCCATCCGAAAATTCTCGCTCCGAAAACGAGGTCGTAAATGAAAAGCGAGACGGGCCTTCTTTTCGCGTAAAAGACAAAGGCCAGAAGCTCCGCCGCGAACATGACCCCCCACTGGTTCACGACGAAAGACAAAGGAACCTTGAGGGTATGGGACAAAAAAATCGTGTTCGTCGTCGGGGACGCGTAATTCCTGAGCTCGAGGGCGGCGAGGGCCAGGTGGGCGACGAGCGCGGTCGCGAGGAGAAGGCGGGGGATTTCGCCTTCGCGTCGGGGCGCGTCGCGGGGAGCGTTTCGGGGAAGGTCCTTCGGAGTTCCCTTTCCGGCGCCCCTTCTTTTCCGGGCCTTCGGGGCCCCGGGAGGGTCGGGGTCGCGACAGTCGCCGTTCGGGGCATCGTTCTCGGACGCCGCGCGGGTTTCGGGAGTTTCGATCGTCTCGAGCGACTTTTTTCTCTCTTCGTCGCTCAGAAGGACGGTGCGTCTGGAAAGCGCAAGGGAGAATTCTTCCACCCCCCGGATCCTGTCCTTGCGGGGGAGCTTCAGGGAAGCCTCCATGGCGTTCACGAGGTTGGGGGAAAGATTCTCCCGCCTCAGCGCCCGGTATTCCGCTTCCATGGGGTCCGGTTCGCCGTTGGCGAGCGCGGTTTGTCTTTCCACCGACCCCGGGGGGAGTTTTCCCGAGAGGCAAAAGAAGATGACGGCCCCCAGGGCGTAAAGGTCGGTCCAGGGACCCTGGAGCGCGGAGGAGGAAGAGTACTGTTCCAGGGGGGCGTAGCCCGGGGAGAGAAGCGCCGTCATGGTCGCGGTGTGCTCCAGCATGGCGTTTCTCGCGGCCCCGAAGTCGATTAAAATCGGGGAGCCGTTTTTCTCGATGAAAATGTTGTCGGGCTTTATGTCCCTGTGCAAAAGTCCCCTGCGGTGCATCGCGCCCATGGCGTTCAGAAGGGGCCCGAGCCAGACCCCGATTTCCCCGGGGGTCTGCCTTCCCCCGGACTCCCTCACCAGGGCGGTCAGGGTCGCGCCCTCGTAGAAGGGCATCACGAGGTAACCCGTGCTCTCGGGGAAGGAGAAAAAGTTGAGAACCTTCGCGATGTTGGGGTGGTCGAAGGCGGACAGGGTTTCCGCCTCCTTTATGAAGGATTCGAGTCCCTTGTAAAAAAGATCGGCGGTGGTTTCCGTGCGGGGACCCACGGTGCCGTCGGGATGACGGGTCGCGCAGTCCATGGGGATGTACTCTTTTATCGCGACCGTTTTCCCGTCCGAATTGTCCGTCGCCTTGTAGGTTATGGCGAAACCCCCGGTTCCCAAAACGGACGAGATGGTGTAATTCAACAGAGCGTGACCGGTCGGGAGGGAAACGTATTCGGACGTGTCGTTTCGCATGGCGCTCCTTTTGTTCGGCATTTTTTCCCGACGCCGACGTTTCTCTCTTTTTTGTTTCCGATGCCGCTTTTGTTTTTCGTCTTTCGGTTTCTTTTGATTTTCCTTTTCGTCGTCCAAACCCCCGGGCGGGCGAAAATTTTTCCGGGACCCGAAACCCCGGGGGTCATCGCGCGGGCGAAAGACCGAACGGGGGGGATCGTCAGCCCGGAAGTCCCGGGGCGGAGTCGTCCTTTTCGGGGACTTCGTCTTTCGCGGCCGGGTCGTTTTTGTCCCCGGTCTTGTCCGGGGTCTTGTCCCGGGTTTTCGGGGTCCGTCGGGTTTTTTCGGTTTTCGCGGCCGGCGCGGCGCCGGTCGCGGGGAGGGAGCCGCCGGGCTTTCGTCCGAAAAGTTTGGTCCTTTCCTCCGTCGAGCCCGGGGGGGGGGGGGGGGTTGGGGAGGGGGTGGGGGAGGAGGCGGCCTTTCCGGCCACGGTCGCGGCGCCTTTCCCGTGGGTGCCTGCCGCGTTCCTCAGGCTTTTCAGGTAAAAGAAGGTGCCCAGGGAACCCATGAGAATCCCCAGAACGAGAATGGTTATCAAACCCAGGTAGCCCGAAATGGGCTTTTCGGGCTTCGAGCCGTCCCGGGAAAGTTCCTCCGCGCTTTGGTCTATGGTCGTGCCGCTGGGGGGGATGGCCGCCAGTTGGACGGTCACGTTGTCGATGCCTCCCCCTTTCAGGGCCATTTCCATGAGTCTTTCGACCTTGTCCCGGACCGTCGCGACCGAGGCCAGGACTTCCCCGATGCCGTCGTCGGAGACGGTGGCGGTCAGGCCGTCGGAACAGAGGAGGAACTGGTCGCCGGGGTAGCAGTCCATTTCCATCACTTCCATGGTCCCGGCGTTCAGATTGCCCCCCAGGGACCGGGTTATGACGCTTCTCCCCTCGAAGTTCGGGACCTCTTCCGGGCTTATCTCCCCCATGTCCATCATGAGCTGGACCAGGGAGTGGTCCTTGGTTATCCGTTGCAGAAGGCCGTCGGCGTAAAGGTAGATGCGGCTGTCCCCCGCGTGTATGAACCAGGCGAGGGGCTCCTTTACGAGGAGGATCGCGGCGGTGGAGCCCATGCCCCGGAGGGGGAGCTCCTCCCGGGCGGCGTCCGATATGGCCTTGTCCGCGGCGAACAGGGCCTCCTTTATGAGGTCCGAGGGCGGGCGGCCGGATTCGGCGTTTTCGAGGACGTATCCGGAAACGGACTCCACCGCGAGTCTGGACGCGGTTTCGCCCCCGGCGTGCCCCCCCATGCCGTCGGCCACCACGAAGAGTTCCCCCGCGGCGGTGCTGAACCAGCCGTGGGAGTCCTCGTTCCGCTCCCGGACGAGACCCGGATGGGTGGCCTGGGCGACCTGGATGGGGTATGTCTTTTTCTTTCTGGGAAGCGTGTTGGTCATCGGAAAACGTTTCTTTCCCGCCAAACGGATTTTTTCGGACGCCCTCCCCCGGTCGGGTCCCGGCGTCCCCCGTTTCTTCCTCTCGCGTTTTGCCCTTCTCGCCCTTCGGTCAACGCCCCGGGCGATTCGCGGCCGATCGGCGGGTGGTCCGGGGCCGCGGTGACCCCCCCCCAAGGGGGGTTTTCTTCATTATAAACCCAATCCCCCGGTTTCATCGCCGGCCGCGGGGACGCGGAACCGGTTTTTTTCGAGGCCGGGCCCTCGGGAACCGGAACGCCGGAACCGGGACTCAGGGTTTCCTTCTCAAACGAATCCTGACCGCCCCGAACAGGAGCTCGTCCCCGTCGACCAGGGGGGAGGGTTTTCGTATCCTCACCCCGTTCACGTAGGTTCCGTTGGAAGATTGGAGGTCGGTCACGAGACACTCCCGGGCGTTCGCGAAAAACGAGGCGTGAGTCCCCGAGACCGTCTCCCGGTCGAGTCTGATGTCGTTCGCGGCGCTCGCCCCGAGGGTGGTGGTCCCCGACTTCAGGAAGACGTTCGGGCCGTTTTCCGGGAGTTCCAACCAAAACGGGCTCCCGCTTTTCGAAAAACTTATTTCGGCGCGCGTTTTATCGGTGCCGGGCGCGAGCGGGGGGAACGGCGCGTTTCTCTTTTTCCCGGACATTCCCGAAACGACGAAATAAACGATCGTCGCGGCGGCGAACGCGAAGACCGAAAACAGGGCGACGCGAACGGGTCTCGAGGTTATTTTTCGATAAAGGAATTCCAAAACCCGGACGTCTTCTTTCAAGGGTTTTTCGACGAGCCGCGTCCCTTTTTCGGCGAGGCTTTCCCCGAAGGCCGGAAGGTCGCCGTCGGTCAACGGCAAGCGGTTTTCGACCGCCGACCCGAAACCCCGGCCGTCCGGGCCTCCCGCGTCCGCGCCGAAAGCCGGGGCCCCCGCGGCGAGGAAAAAGAGAACGGCGAAACCCGACAAAACATGTTTTGCGAAACGAGCCATGACGCGAACCATGAGCCTGTGTCCGAAATCTTCCGAGTTTTCTCAATCTCGGGCATTATAGCTCATTTTTCGGGTTACAAACACGTTTTTTCGGGGCGGTTTCGCGCGGGGGCGCGGGGGGTGCGGGGGGGGGCCCTTCGGAATCCCCTCGAAAGGGGATCGGGGCGCGGGAACGGGGTTTTTTCGAAGGGATAATCCCTCCGGCGGACGGGTACGAAACGCCCCGTTTTTTTTGTTTTTCGAAACCGAATTTTCGCGCGGAGCCCCGGGGGCGAAGCCTTTTGGCCGGCGGGAACGACGGGACGAAAAAAAACGCCCCGGGGGGCCGTCGGCTATCCGGGTCGCCCC